>NZ_CAWNIB010000076.1:0-7297 GCF_963874405.1 Vibrio sp. V08_P9A1T1 | reverse complement strand
CACTAATTGTTACAAAAATGTAGAGTTTAACTTTATGCGCTATTTCTAACGCTGTACTCCTCTTGGGGTTTCATTAAAATTTCGCTTATATTCTCGACTAAACTGAGATGCGCTGGCATAACCAACTAAGCGAGCGGCATCGTTCACACGCTTGCCTTCCACACGAATCAGCTCTTTCGCTCTGTTAAGCCTGACTTTTTTTAAATATTGTAAAGGAGATTCTAACGTCACCAGCCTAAAGGCGTGGTGAAACGCCGAGACACTCATATTGGCTTCTTCGGCGAGCAACTGAACGGTAATGGACTGATCATATTCTTGATGTACTTTACTCAACGCTTTGGCTATCCGGGCGTAGTGCCCTTCTTGATGAGCGAGATCAAAAAGCACATAACCGTGCTCGCTGGTTAATGCCCGAAACACAATCTCCTCGACTAAGCTTTCGCCAAGCACTTTAGCTTCAAGATCATTAACCAATGCAGACATCAAACGAATCGCACTTGCTTGCATCTTTGCGCCCATTTCTACTGATTTCAGCCCGCATTTTGATTTGTCTATGCAATCAGATAAAAAACCAGAAGCCTCAAGTCGATCAACCTGCTTAAGGAGAAGTGAGTGATCGATATTAATAGTCAAGCCCAATAACGGTTCACTTTCTGACGCAAAAGCTTCGCACTCAAGTGGTAAAGGTACCCCAACAACCAAGTAATCATTGGGGCCATAATTTACGGGTTGGCTACCAATATGAATGCGTTTATGTCCTTGCCCCAACAATATGATACCGGATTGATACACAAGGGGTTGTCTACCATTACCGCGGCTGCTGCGATAAAACAATACGCCCGGCACTGCCGTTTGGTGAATACCTTCCAAATGATCTAAAGATTGTTTTTCAATATATTGCTGCATCAGTTGCGCCAGTTTACTCATAATGCCCCCTTATCAAAACTGAAGGAAGAATACGACAATTAGAGAATTAGGCAATTAATTTCGAGAAATTGGTCTATATTGACTGGATAATTAATACTAATATGCACATCGTAAAACACTGCCTTGGAGGCGCCGCCTCCTTTTCTATAAGCAAAGGTGAGAATAATGAAATTTACTTATGTTAACCCTACTCTAATTCACTTCGGCCAAGGCCAAATCTCGGCAATCAGTCAGGCGATTCCAACTGACCAAAAAGTACTGGTGATCTACGGTGGCGGTTCGATCAAAAAAAATGGTGTTTATGACCAAGTCGTGAGTGCACTCACTGACCACCAATGGGTCGAGTTTTCAGGTGTAGAAGCAAACCCAACCAAAGAAACCTTAGATAAAGCGGTTGCTATCGTCAAAGAACAGGACATCGACTTTATTCTTGCCGTGGGTGGTGGTTCGGTTATCGATGGTTCAAAATACGTTGCCGCGGCGGCTAAGTATGATGGGGATGGCTGGGACATCATGGTGGGTAAACATCAAGTTACTGAAGCTACGCCTATCGGTGCAATTCTGACTCTGCCAGCAACCGGTTCTGAATCCAACATGGGTGCGGTCATTACCAAAGCACAAACACAAGACAAATTGGCCTTTATGGCTCCAGCGGTACAGCCTAAGTTCGCAGTGCTTGATCCAGATGTAATGAAATCACTGCCTGAGCGCCAGTTGATCAACGGTATTGTTGATGCTTGGGTACACGTCTGTGAGCAATATTTAACCTTGCCAACCAATGCAATGGTTCAAGACGGCTATGCCGAAACTTTACTTAAAAACTTGCTGGTATTGGGTCAACAATATGACCAGCGTGATAATGATGGATGGCGAGCAAACCTGATGTGGACAGCGAACCAAGCACTAAATGGCCTGATCGGTACTGGCGTTCCACAAGATTGGGCGACTCATATGATTGGTCACGAGTTCACCGCATTATGGCATGTTGATCACGCCCGTTCGCTAGCGATTGTGCAGCCTTCCCTACTGCGCAATCAACTTGAGAACAAACGCGCTAAACTTGAGCAAATGGGCAAAAATGTCTTTGGACTCAATCAAACTAGCGATCTTGCCTTACGCACAATCGATGCGATTGAAGCCTTCTACCACAGCTTGAATGTTCCAACTCAATTTGCGGATCATAACAGTAGCAAACAAGCGGCCATAGACGCAGTTATCGCTCAACTGAACGCACATGGAATGCTTGTTTTGGGTGAACAGCAAGCCATCACGCTTGAAAAATCACGGGAAATTTTGGAACAAGCTATCATTTAGCCTCATTTTTTAGACGAGTGAATAGTGATTTCCACATTCCAATAGCATAGATTCAGCTACATCAAGCAGCGCAATTGAGCGCTGCTTTTTTTGTACTTTTTTTGTATTGGATACTTTATGTAGCGGCCTTTCATTACCATGCCAGCATTATCAAACTGATCCACCACCTAAAATTGAAAAACTAATAACGACTTTTAAAGTCATCCTTTTCTAAACCATGTTTTTTCATTCGTAAGTAGAGCTTTTTACGCGGTACTTGCAGATAATTTGCGGCATCAGCGACGCGACCAGAATGGAGAAATAATGCATCTTCAATAATTTGCTTTTCGTAATCATCCACCAATTCATCAAGCGGTGATAAAAGATCAGACTGATTGTACAAACGCTCTTTTCCCGTCAGTTTTACAATACCTATCGCATATAATTCAGCTACATTTCTCAGCTCTCGTACATTTCCCGGCCATTGATGTGCACGCAGTAGCGACAAATAACTCAGTTCTACCGCTGGCAAAGGTTTCGCCAATTTATTACAGCTCTGCTTGAGAAAATAATGGAACAAAGTAGCGATATCATCGGGACGATGTCGAAGTACAGGCACCTCTATCACGCCTTGGTTTAGCAAATAATAGAGCTCTGGCTGCAACCGATTAGCCGTAATCAAGGCCTCAGGTTCCGTACCTAAAATAGCAATCACGCGCGTTCGAGCTTTGCTTAGGCGTTCTTGGTTAAGCATCCTCTGAGTCAAATAACGCTGCAATTCTTCAGAAAGTAATTCGATGTGGTCTATTAGCAATGTACCGTTTTCACTTGCATCTAATTTTTGTTCAATCTGTGCGAGCGTGGTCGCTGATGAAACGGTTAATTCCACCAGCGATGAAGCATGATTACCCTGTGTCAGTTGGTGGATGAGATATGCAATAGTATGCCGCCCAACACCCGATTCTCCACAAATAACAACATGACTGTTGAGCATTGAATACTGAGCAACATGGTGGCGAATTTGCCCCATTTGAGCGGATTTTCCGATGAGTTCGCATTTGATTGAGTTGGCCATAGCCGTTTTTTGTTGTACAAAATGACGACGAATATCGAGATTTTTCTTCACTAAGCTCAATAACTCCGCAGGATTGATTGGCTTTTCAAGAAAATCGCATGCCCCTATTTTGACCGCCTCTACCGCCATAGGAATGTCTCCGTGGCCAGTAATGACAATCACAGGAATATGCTCATCAATCGATTTAATCGCTTTAAGCAATTCAATGCCGTTCATTTGTGGCATATAGACATCAAGCAATATCACTCCAGCCCAATCAGAATGGATAAACTCACACGCTTTGGTGGGGTTAAGAAGTGCTTTTGACGGCAAATTAGCTATCGACATAAGATGCGAATATGAGTCAAGGACATCTTGGTCATCATCAATCAATAAAACAGAATAATTATGATTCATAAGGCAACTCCAGCACGACCATTGCACCTCGACTGACTGTCGAGGCAAGATAAATTTGACCCTTTATTTTTCCTATGAGCGAGCGGCAAATATTCAGCCCTAAGCCCAACCCTACTTCTTTGGTCGTGGTAAAGGGCGTAAAGAGTTTTTCAACGACATCATGAGCAAATCCAGCCCCTGAATCGCATACTGCAACAACGTGATGCGTTGGCGTACTCGACAGCAATATCACGTCAACTTTTTTGTGCTCACATCCCACAACCGCTTCACAGCCATTTACCAACAAATTAATCAATACCTGTTCCAAGCCGATTTGATCTGCAATGACTTGAATTGGTTGATGAATATGGCTTTGCAATACTATCTGTTGACGTTTCGCTTTCGTTTCAACCAACAACATAGCCTGACCGATAACATCAGTAATCAAGACAGGGGTAAGGGTTTCATCACTGCTACTTTTACGAGAAAAATGACGTAACCCATTGATGATTTTGCCCATTCGCTCTGTTAAATGTTCAATATGATCGATGGAATGTCTGATTTGCTCTGTTTTCTTCTGCTCTAAAGCAAGGTTTACGCTATAGAGATAAGTCGACATCGCGCTTAATGGTTGATTCAATTCGTGCGCTAAACTGGTCATCGTTTGCCCGACCACCGCCATTTTAGCGGCTTGTACTAACTCACTTTGTGTTTTTTTAAGATGGTTTTCGGTCCGGTGGTGCTGCTCAATTTCAGCGAGTAACTGATGATTTTTTTCACGTAATGAATGAGTTTTTGCTCGAACTCGCTCTTCTAATAATCGATTAGCGTGCTCTTGATCGGTAACATCCGTAATCGTGATGATAACTTTATCGCTTAAACCGTGGGTATACTTACGTAAATACAAGCGCAAGTAATAAGGTTTATTTACATCGCCTAACGATAGCGTAATGACATCTGCACCATTTTCGATCAACTTAGCCTCTGGGTTAAACAGTGCTTGCAACTGCGATTGAGTTGACGTTGAAAAACAGAGCCAAAAGGCTTTCGGGTCCTCATTCTGGTCTATATTCAAGCGAACACGAGCGCTTAAGTTAGCCGATTCAATATAACCATCCAAATCACAAGTGATTAAACTCGCTTGCGTATTGTTAATCAAACTCAGTGCGTTGGTTCGGTCCATTTCCTCCACTTTTTTACCATACTGAACCAATTTTTCACTGATCCGGCCAATTTCATCTCTGCCGTCTACCACAATAGGGTGTGAAAGATCATTATGAATGATGGCATCTAAACTGTCGCTAAGGCGGTTAAGTCGGCCCACAATCCGACGATTGATGAAATAGTAAGTCAAAAACAAACTGATAATGATCGATAAGCTAAAGCAGACAAACAGAATACGGTTACCATGAGAAACCAGTTCCGTGGTCTCTTTTTTCGCTTGAACAAACGACTCATCGGCGTTGGCGACCAACATAGCAATATCAGTATGTTGGTGGAGAAGCTGTTGCTGAACTTCAGCTCGAATATCATCAAGCTGGGCATTTAAACGCACCATAGAACGTAAGTTTTGATGGAAAGAGCCATTCAAACTCAATACATCCATTAGCTCACTGAGTAATTGTTGATAGGCGATGGTTGCAGGTTGTGAAAAAATCGGCGCACTCTGTGCGTACAGTTCTTCAAGGCGGAACTGTAGTACTTTCATGCCATTATTCACTTGGCTAATATGCTTAGATTGGATGAGCTCTTTTGCGAACATAAACGTTTGAGCCTCACCATCTAAGATAGACTGGACAGCCCCTAAACTCGCAAACAGCATGTCGCTTTCATTACCTTTCATTTTACGCTCTAGCTGCCACTGTATTTCTTGGCGCAGCGGAGTCAACTCAGAACCAATATCTTGATGTAGCCATTGGATCTGCTCTTGAAGTAACTCAATTTGACGACTTTGATCAATCCGTTGCCCGACCAGAAGACCAAATTGCTCACTAAGATTACGTAGCCGTTGATACCCAGCAAGCAGCCGTTGCTGCTCGTTGTTCAATTCAATCTCGCTTAATATTTTGCTGATCGTCGTTAAATTGTTATCCAAACGTTGCCGTTGCTCATCCAACTCAACTTTGTTACGCGTATTTGAGATGATTTCGATCCGTCTTTTAATTTCCGAACTACTGCTTTCGAGCAGATAACTGGCATTATATTTAGGAACACTTTTATCAAGCAGCTCGCTCACTTGATTATCTAAACTATTCCATGTTCCCCATGCGACGATGCTGACAATCGTCAACAGCAAGGTACTACAAGCAAAGGCCAAAACCAGTCTCGCGCCAATCGTGTTGTATTTCGGAAAAATCATGGCGTATCGACCCGGTCCAAGTTTTTTAGATCGGACAAAGCTTCTTCTAAGGTTAATGCCAACTGCATCTTCCAACGATGCGTCAGCTCCGCTACTTGCATAGAAATGGCGGCGGAGTGTGTCTCATACTGCACATCATCAACACTGATTTTTTGCCATGACTGATATACCACGGCTAACTCTGTTTCGGTCACAGGTAAAGAGAACACTCGAGTTTCAATATTTTCAATGAGCTTCAGAGCGAGTTCATTGTGTGCGTACTTGGTTTTAGCATGATTGATTGCGAGCCAAGTGTCTTTTAACTGAGGTAAGCGTTTGGTAATCGCAATTTCAAACAATAAGTTAACTAACTCCTCACGATGTGTAATGGATGCCATGGACAACTGTGTATATGCCTCATTAAACAGGGATTTATCGTTTATCGCATGTTTAGAAAAATCATTGCTATCCATATTCGTTTGTACCGCTTTTGACATCAATAAATCGATGAATGCCTTCGCATATTGATCATTTTCACGCAGGCTCACTTGGGCGACGTATGTGGGCATTAGGGTAAAACTTTCATCGTAGCGAAATTGAACGTGCTCAAATTTTCGTTCTAATATGCTGGCATAGCTATCAATCGTTGGGCCTATCCCAAATTGCCCTTTGGCTACATAATCACTCACACCAAAACTGCGTGAGGAAATTGTCCCTAAATTTGCCCCCACGTTCAGTAAAATCCGCCACCCTTGTTGCCAACCATATTTAGCAAGAATGCTCTCGACCATTAACTGAGTAGTACCCGAACGTGTTGGGGTACTCATCGTGATATGGTCAAAATAGATAAAATTAGCCAGATCGGTGAACGACGTAGGCGTCGGTAAATGATGTAAGCTGAGATAGTCACGATTCCATACCAAACCAGCGCCAGAATAGCCTATCGTCACGACTTTATCGGTTGGCGGTAACATGTAGGGTTTTAACCATTCTGGTGGTTGCAAATGGGCAGGTAAGGTTGCGAGCTTATTGCTATTTGCTAAATGCTGCATTAAAAAAGGCGATGAGCTCAGCACTACATCAATATTCTGGATATAACTTTTATTAAGCAGTTGAATGCTCGATTGTGCTCTACGATGGACCACTTGCACATCAACACCTTGATACTGTTTGCTGAACTCTTCAATAAGAGGTAGCAAGGGTTCACGTGAAAATGTGGTCAGTATGACTAACTCATTCTCTTTTGCATAAGCGGTATTGATAGCCGCCGCTATCGATCCTAGTAGCAC
>NZ_CAWNIB010000075.1:0-7357 GCF_963874405.1 Vibrio sp. V08_P9A1T1 | reverse complement strand
ACAATGGGCTGTCAACAAGTGCAGGGCTACTACCTAGGACACCCAATGCTAGTGGAAGATCTCATTAACCATTTGTCCTTGAATATTAATTAAAAATCTCACCTATAAAATGAGTAGTACGCTCAGTATTTATTAAGCTGATGAGGTACGTATTTAGCGAGTTTGGTTGACTGCCGCTTCTTTGCAAGGCCGCTTCTTCACCCTCATGCACTGACTCTCAAAGCAAGAGGGCGAAGATTTTTCATAGCAAGCTTCAGTTACCTAATTCAGCATAGTGTTCCTAAAAAAGATAAGTCTCATAACGAGCAAATGACAAACGATGGCTACAAGGTTTGCTGTAGTTGGAAATAGCGGCCTTGTTTGGCCAATAACGCTTGGTGGCTACCGTATTCTACGATTTCACCTTGTTCAATCAGGCAAATAGCATCCATTGTTTCTAACTCGACCAAGCGGTGAGTAATAAAGAGGACCGTTTTATGCGCAAAATGCTGTTGAAACAGGGCCAGAATTTGCTGCTCGGTTTGTTTATCCAAGCCTTCCGTGGGTTCATCGAGTAATAAAATGGAACCGTTATGCAGCAGCGCGCGCGCGATACCGATGCGGCGTTTCTCTCCACCAGAGAGCTGACGGCCGCCGTCACCCAGCCATGCGTCCAAACCTAGATCGTCCAATAGAGTATGTAAACCGACTTGCGTTAAGGCGTGAGCTAACTGTTGATCGTTTGCGCTTGGATTGGCCATCGCGAGGTTGTCTCGCAGCGTGCCATTGAGTACATCTACACGTTGGCTAACCACACTGATGGTTTGGCGAAGTTCGCTCTCATTCCATGCTGTTAAGTGGGTACCTGCAATGGAGACGCTACCTTGCTGTGGATCCCAATAGCGTGACAGCAGTTGCATTAAGGTCGATTTGCCAGAGCCTGTTTGCCCCACTATCGCAACGCGATGCCCTGCGGGAATATGGAGGTTGACACCGCGTAGCACATCTTGGCTGCTGTCAGGATAGTGAAAGGTTACGTCTGAAAATTCAATATCAAATTGACCTGAGTGCTGAGTTAAAGCGGTAGGAAATTGGACTTCAGGCTCAGCCAAAATAATATCGTTGAGGCGGCGAGCAGAAGTGAGTGTTTGCCCTAAATGTTGAAATGCACCAGCAATCGGCATCAGCAGTTCAAAACTTGCCATAGTTGCAAAAGCCACCAGTGCAATCATCGGGTCGGGTTGATTGCCTGCCACACCATCGGCGGCAAGCCAGATCACTAACACAAGCGTCCAGCCATTAGCGAGCATGAGCAGTGCTTGTGCAAGGCCAGAAAAATGAGCGTTAGCCAATTGATTGACCAGCAATTTTTGCTGCGCGCTAAGAATCGCTTCACGGTAACGGCTTTCTGCACCAAACAGGGTCAGTTCACTGTAGCCTTGCAACCAGTCAAGCGTTGCAATACGCAAATCCGCCTTGTGCTGGGTGAGCTCGGCACCATTACGCTGACCCAGTTTATAAAAGAGGACTGGCCACACGAGTAGTAGCGTTAGAAGAATTGCACCAAGGGTTAAGCCAATGGCAGGGTCGAACCAACATAAGAATGCCGTTAACGCACTAATGCCCAGTACACCCACGGTTACTGGGCTGATTAAGCGTAAATAGACGTGATCCATAGCATCGATATCTGCCACTAGACGGTTGAGTAAATCAGCGTCTCTGAGGTTTGACACACGTCCTGGGATCAGTGGCGCGAGTTTTTGGAAGAAGAAAATACGCAGATCCGTCAGCAGCTTGAATGTAGCATTATGGCTGACAACACGCTCACCCCAACGTCCTGCAGTGCGTCCCATGGCAAACCCACGTACAAACGCGCCCGGTAGCATGTAGTTGAATGTTTCACGAGCAATGGTTAAGCCAGCAATGGCCGCTGCGGATAAAAACCAGCCGGATAAGGTCAGTAGACCAATCGAGGCAAACAGGGTTAAAAAGGCCAGCAGCATACCGAGAGATAAACCAAACCAGTGCTTTTTATACAATTTAAGGTAAGGGATGAGATCACGCATCAAGGTTCCCCTTATTGGCTTCATCAAGCGCTTGATTAGCTTGTAACATATCGGAAAACAGGCCCTTTTGCTGGCTGAGTGTGTTGTAATCGCCTGTTTGAACTATCGCCCCATTTTGCATCACCAAAATCTGTTGCACCGATTTTAATGGTGCTAATTGGTGCGTCACGATTAAAGCGGTGTGGTGTTGAATTTGGCGGTTCAAACCTTGCATCACTAACTGTTCGCTGCGGGCATCTAAGCTGGCGGTTGGTTCATCAAGTAGCCAAAAATTGCCGTTTTGTAGCAGCGCGCGAGCAAGTGCAATTCGCTGAGCTTGTCCGACAGATAATCCACCAGATCGATCGGTGATGGCGTAATCCAAACCATGTTTGTCGACAAATTCAGCCGCATAGGCATTATCTAAAGCCGAATGAAGCGCTTCGTCACTCATGTCATGCTTGCCGAGGCTGATATTCTCAACGATGGTTCCGTGCACCAATAGTGGGTTTTGCCCAACCCAACTGATCTGCTTACGCCAGCTGGTATGCTCAAGATTGCTCAGTTCAATACCATTGATTTTCAAACTGCCTTGGTAAGGCATGAAGCCTAAAATGGCGTTTACTAAGCTGGTTTTACCTGCACCGCTTGGCCCGACAAGCGCAGTGGTTGAATGGTTATCTAACGTAAATGAAATTGGGCCGACCAAGCGTTTTCCTTCTGGGCTAAACACTTCGAGATCTTGCGCTACAATGTCAATCTGCTGTGCACCGTCGAGCGAGATAGATCCTGATTTCACCTTGCTGATGTCTGTTTCCAAAAACTCGACAATGCTTTCAGCCGCGCCGACAGCTTGTTGTTTGGCGTGATAAAAGGTGCCCAAATCACGTAATGGTTGATAAAACTCAGGCGCAAGGATCAAGATAAATAGGCCGGAAAATAGAGTTACGGCTGTACCGTAGTAGCCGAAATTCAACTCGCCAATAAAGCTAAAACCAAAGTAAACGGCGGTGATGGCGATCGATATCGAGGTGAAAAATTCTAACACTGCTGATGATAGAAAGGCGATTTTCAATACATCCATTGTGCGAGTACGAAAGACTTCAGAAGCGCCTTTAAGCTGATCGGCTTCGGCTTGTGTGCGGTTGAATAGGCGTATTGTGGTCATCGACTGCAGGCGATCATAAAAGTGACCAGATAACCGCTGCAGAGCTTTGAAATTTTTACGATTAGCATCGGCCGCTTTCATACCGACTAAGGCCATAAACAGCGGCACTAAGGGGGCGGTGATTAAGAAGATCAAACCCGCCGCCCAGTTGACGGGAAAGACCACAATCAAAATCATAAACGGGATCAACACAGATAATGACATCTGCGGTAAATAGCGCGCAAAAAAGTCCTGCATGTTTTCGACTTGTTCAAGCAGTAATGTTGCCCATGCACCGGCAGGCTTACCTTTAATGTAAGCAGGGCCCAACTCGCGAACTTTATCCAGTATTAACTGACGGATATAAATGCGGATCTGCTCTCCGCAGCGAAAACCCGCAATTTCACGCCCCCATGCGCACGCGGCACGTGCGGCAATCGTCACCACCAAACCAAGAAAATAGGGAATGAGCTCTGCTTTATCAACTTGTTCAATAATCAGTTGATGCAGAATGGAGGCGAGGAGTGCGGCCTGAGCCAGCAAAAACACACTTGATAATACGCCAAGGCCAACAGCAATCATTAACCAGCGTTTTGCCAGTTTACTTTGCTGTTTGAGCCAATTATTCAAGCTACGTTGCTTTTTCTTATCCATTTCGAAGGCTTAATGAGAATTATTATGTAAACGGAAGGGCGGTAGTATACAAAATAAAGCCCGATGGATATACCACCGGGCTGTAGGGTTTTGTTATAAAACTGGAAAATAACCTTTTGCTTACTTGTCGTTCATGCCTACTTATCGTTCAAGCTATCTAGGTAACGTTCCGCATCTAAGGCGGCCATACAACCCGTTCCTGCCGAAGTGATCGCTTGGCGATAGTTGTGATCCATCACATCACCAGCAGCAAACACACCTTCAATACTAGTTTGAGTTGCATTACCATCAAGGCCAGATCTGACCACGATATAGCCCTCTTTCATCTCTAGCTTACCAGCAAACATGTCGGTATTCGGTTTGTGACCAATCGCGATAAAGACGCCCATCACGTCCAGATCTTCTGTCGTTTCTGATTGGGTGTGTTTCATACGAACACCCGTCACGCCAGTCTCATCACCTAAGACTTCCTCTAAGGTACGGTCAGTGTGTAGCACTATATTGCCGCTTGCGACTTTATCCATCAGACGGTTAATCAGTATTTTTTCTGCGCGGAACGAATCACGGCGGTGGATGAGGTGAACTTGTGCCGCAATATTAGATAGATAAAGCGCTTCTTCCACAGCGGTATTGCCGCCACCTACAACGGCCACTTTTTGGTTTCGATAGAAAAAACCATCGCAAGTAGCACAAGCGGAAACTCCTCGTCCTTTAAAGGTTTCTTCTGAATCTAAACCTAGGTAACGTGCGGATGCACCTGTTGAAATGATCAGAGCATCGCAGCTATATTCTGCACTATCGCCTTTAAGGCGGAATGGCCGCTGTGAAAAATCAACTTCATTAATATGATCAAACACAATCTCAGTTTCGAAGCGCTCTGCATGCTCTTTCATTCGCTCCATTAGAGCAGGGCCCGTGAGGCCTTCGGCGTCTCCTGGCCAGTTTTCTACTTCTGTAGTGGTCGTTAACTGGCCACCTTGCTGCATACCGGTAACGAGAACTGGATTAAGGTTAGCGCGAGCTGCGTAAACGGCTGCCGTATAACCAGCCGGGCCTGAACCAAGAATAAGAAGTTTGCAATGTTTCACGTTGCTCATGGGGACTCCAGTATCGAAAATGCTCGAAAATTTAACACGATTGTAGGGAATATCTCGAGTCAATTAAAGCGATTACATGGGCTAGCTTAGAAATAATCGTTATATAGCCAAACTAAGCAATGATGGGACTTGGCTAATAAGTCAGCCAACGTGTTTTTAAGCAATTTCGGCCGCTGGCTTTAGCCGCATAAAGCAGTTGGTCGACTTCTTCACACAATGCTTGGAGGTCTAAATCAGTATTCGTTGCGGTCAACACGCCAAAACTCGAAGTGACGGATACCGATTCTCGTGATTCGGTTACAAAATCGTGGTCTTCAATTTTTCGGCGTAAGGTTTCGGCAATTTCGCTAGCGACGCTTAAGTCAGTGTCGGGTAGTAAGATGAGAAACTCTTCCCCACCGTAGCGAGCGACAACATCGGAAGAGCGTACCGATGACTTAAAGATAGCCGCAATTTCCACTAATACTTGATCGCCGAAGGCGTGACCATAAGTGTCATTAATGACTTTAAAATAATCAATATCGGTCAAAATAAGGCTAATCGGTTTTGCATCTTCATTATGTTGGATTTGTTCGTCTAATTGCGCTGAGTCGAATGGTTCGGCGTTTTTTTTAGGTGAAGATTGACCTTTGAACCAAGTTTGTTGCCACATCAAAATCCGTTGTGCGAGTTTAATAAGCGCTTCGCTACTATTTTGGTAAGATTTGGATTGATGTTTTGCAAATCGTTCTTCCATGTAGCGTCGATTATACAAGCCAGTCAAGGTGTCCGTTTTGGCAAGCATGCCCATTTTGATGCGAGAGCGGTTGGCCCAGATAAATATGACCAATAATCCGATTAATGCAAGAGCAAGGAAAAAGACGATTTCACCTAATAGATGAAACGTTTTCTGATGGTTTTCAATCTCTAGCTTTTGAAGTACGTTGTTCCAGTTTAGATCCTGATTTTCATATTGTAGACGCTCAAGATCAAACAACATTTGTTGTCTCTGTAAGTTCTCTATCTGTTCAACATTGCGAAGTGTGAGCGATCGTAAATGATAAAAATCATAAGTTTCATAGGCTTGTTTGTAGTTATTTTGCCCAGCATAAGCCTGTGCTGCCACTTTTAACAACTCTATCTGTTGAATAAGTAGATTTGATCTTTGTTTGATATGTGCAATGAGTGGTTCTACAAATTCAATCACTTCACCGTAGCGTTTTTGTTCCAATAGATCTTGTGTTTGTAATAGCTGAAAAGTGGCAAGGTAGCCTGGTTGGCTTTCTCTGTACTGCAGTTCCTCTGCTTTTTTCAAGAAAAAGCGCATTTGATCTCGGTTGTTGGTATCTCGATAAAGCCGTGCAAGTTCGATGTTAATACGAAAGCGATGTCGCCCGTCACCCAGTATTTGTGCCAGCTTGAGTGCGGTTTTATAGGTTTCGATCGCCGCCGTGATTTGATTACGTGACTCTTGCAACTTAGAGATGTCGAGTAAGCTAACCAACTGGCTATAAGACATTTTACGTTGCTTGAAGTAACTGTAGGAATTTTCAAGTAACAGCTGTGAACGATCAAAATCTTGTAGCTGAACCAGTATTTGACCTAGACCGTGAGATATTCTCTCCATTAACTCTTTGTTATCAATGGATTTTGCTGTGTCAATTGAGGTCATTATTGCGGCGTACGATTTTTTAAACTCGCCTTGCTCTTGGTAATAGAGGCTTTTAGCTAGTAATACTTCTGATTCGATTTGTGCATTGTGATCGTTTCCTGCTTCAACTAACAGTGCGTCAAGTTTCGGCAACACGTCGACTTTTTGGTGCCGTAAAGCTTGAATCTCTCTTAGTTTGAGAGTGAGCGTTTCAACGTTGGTGTGTTCTGTTCGCTTTAATCCTAATTGTGCCGCTTCTAAGCTTCTATCATATTCCTCTAGTAGCCCATATACAGTGGCTTTGGCCAAATAGTAACGTACAACGAGAGCGGAAGGCTGTGACAATATGATGTAGTCTTCTTCTAGTTCACTAATTTGTGCTTTTGCCTTGATCGGTAGTGAATAGGTGATCTGCTCAATGCCCTCCAATGCTTGGAGAAATTTATCTTTAGGATCCATAGCCGCATAGGCATTGATTACACTGAAACCTAATGCGATGAAAGTCCACAGTGTGACTTTAATACTAGAGTTCACGAGTTGAGGATCTCCTTATCAGTTGAGCGATGTTTCAACTAAGCCTTAATAGTCAAATATATCAATTAGTTTGATGATCTAGTATTAACTTTAGTCTAATTTTTGGCGTGGCTTACTACTTAAATGGTGCTAATTTCGAGTTAATGAGATGCTATATGGCTCATGGATTAATACATGCTAAATTTAGTCGAATCGAACTGATAAATTAGTTACTGATATTTCCTTTAAACCCGCCCATGGTCTACATACCATTCCTACATCATCCTAATGT
>NZ_CAWNIB010000074.1:0-7574 GCF_963874405.1 Vibrio sp. V08_P9A1T1 | reverse complement strand
TTTTTACGATCAGCTCTCCTTGACGATCAACACAAGCACGGTACATGCCGGAACTGTTCATTGCAAAATGAATGTCGCCTTGCGCATCAATGGCGATCAATCCACCCTCACCACCGAGCGTTTTAAGTTCACCCTGAATAATGGTTTCACATGCGGTATGAACATCTTCTTTTAAATAACGCATGCGAGCGGCAACGTCACTGGCAACCATTTTACGAATGAAATATTCCCCCATGCCCGTTGTCGATACCGCCACATTGCCATTTTCAGCCACCGTTCCTGCACCTATGATGGGAGAATCGCCGACGCGACCAAATTTTTTATTCGTGATGCCACCGGTACTAGTAGCAGACGCAAGGTTGCCTTGTTTATCCAATGCAACTGCGCCAACAGTGCCAAATTTCTTGTCATCTGGGAATTTTGATTCCGACAAAGCAAATTGATTGTTGCTTTTCATCGCTAGCAACTGTTCATAACGACGCTCAGTAAAAAAGTAATCTTGTTCTGTATATTGATGCCCTTGAGTAAAAGCAAACGCTTCTGCGCCCTCACCAATCAACAACACATGATCACTGTGCTTCATTACATCACGCGCGAGCTGCACTGGGTTTTTAATGTGCCGAACCCCAGCGACCGCGCCTGCGTCCATCATTTTGCCATGCATGACAGAGGCGTCCATCTCCACCATCTCTTGATGCGTTAACACCGAACCTTTTCCTGCGTTAAATAACGGAGAGTCCTCAAGTATTTTCACAGCCTCAACCACCGCATCCAGTGCATCACCACCTTGTGCCAGTACTTGATGCCCCGCTCGGACAGCACTTTCTAGCGTGTTCAAAATATCGCGCTTTAATGATTCGCTCATTTGTTGACGAATGATGGTTCCAGCGCCGCCATGAATTGCTATAGCAAAAGGTTGTGACATGAGAATTCCTTAACTTAATAAATTGAGAGGCAATACACTTCTGTTCTACACATTAACTATACCCAAATAACTTGAAGTTGCAGGTAGGCGGCAAGTGAGTACTGTAATAATTAACAAGCAACAAAAAAGCGCTAATCGCATGACGATTAACGCTTTCCATTTCATTGTATCAGTCGGTTATTACTGCCTACTTTGGCACTACCAACCAAAAAATGATTAATGTGAACCGCAGCTGCCGCCACCGCAACAACCTTCTTTTTTCTCACCATGGTCATGGCCTTCACCACCACAGCAACCACCTTCATGATCATGATCGTGGTCATGGTCGTGGCCATGTCCACAGCCACCAGCTTGGTGAATGTGACCATGTTGGATCTCTTCTTCAGTTGCAGCGCGAATCGCAACGACTTCTACATCAAACGTTAATGTTTGGCCAGCCAACATGTGGTTACCATCAACTACCACTTCGTCACCATCCACTTCCGTGATTTCAACTGGAATTTGGCCTTGGTCAGTATCCGCTAGAAAACGCATACCCACTTCAATTTCATCAACGCCTTGGAAAACTTCAGCAGGTACACGCTGTACAAGCTCATCGTTGTATTCACCGTACGCTTCTTCAGGAGCGATAGTTGCTGTGAACTTATCGCCCACAACTTTTCCTTCCAACTCATTTTCAAGGCCAGTAATTAGATTGTTGTGACCGTGAAGGTAATCTAGTGGTGCATCAACTGTTGATTGGTCTACGACTGCACCATCTTCCAATACTAATTGGTAGGCTAGGCTTACAACCACGTTCTTTTCAATTTTCATAACAACTCCAAGGAGGTTTGTTCCTAGGTTGTCATCTTCAAACCTAAGAAATCGATCGGTATGAGGCGTATTATGAAGATCTATTCCAGAAACTCAATTATTCTGGTTTAAAAATCCCGATCATCTCTTGCCGAGCATGTTCACTTTTTTCTACAGATTTGGGCTTTCGCTGTTCATGGTAGTCGCACTCGACACACTCAACGAGCTCTATGTTGTTTTCAACCCACCAGCGCAGAGTATCTTGTGACTGACAACTTGGGCACTTTGCACCGGCAATAAAGCGTTTTTTCTGTTTCACGTTACATCCTACAACTGAATATTGATTGGCGTTATTTTTCCCAATAATGACGAGATTGGCGATCATTATCCATTTCACGCCCAAATATTTCTTCCAGCTCTTTACGTGCCTCTTTGGCGCGCAGTGCGAGTTGTTTGTCTTGGTTATGTTGCGGTAGCAGCTCTTTGAGCATCGCATTATCGAGTTTTCTAAAATGTGCTTCGGCGCGCTTGGCTTGGTAAGGGTGCATGCCCAATTCGACCAGTACTTGTCGGCCGAGGTCCAAAGCGCCTAAGAAAGTTTCCCGCGAGTATTTATCGACCCCATGGCTGAGTAACTGATACGCCTCTACCCGGCTACGAGCGCGAGCTAAGATCTTTAACTGCGGGAAATGGTGCTGACAAAGCTCGACAATTTTCATCACTTCATCGGGCGCATCAGTACAGATGACAATCGCCTCAGCTTCTTCTGCACCCGCGGCGCGCAACAGTTCAAGTTGAGTCGCATCACCATAAAAAACGTTATAACCGTACTCTCTCAATAATTTAATTTGACTGGCATCGCTTTCTAATACGGTAATTTTAATCTTATTGGCGTACATCAAACGCCCTACAATTTGCCCAAAACGGCCAAAACCCGCAATGATAATTTGCGGCTGTTTATTGACGACATCGGAATGCATCTCATCGTCACTGCTGAGGTTCAATTTTCGCGCAAACCATTTGTCCTGAATCGTCAGTAATAAAGGTGTGGTGACCATCGACAAGCTGACCACAACGAGCAAAAAGGCCACTTGATCCGGTGATAGCACGCCCTGCGCGCTTGCCGCAGTGAAAATCACGAACGCGAACTCGCCGCCTTGGCTGAGGATCGCCGCCATTTTGCTGCGCGCTTTGGAACGTGTACCCGATAAACGCGCGAGGAGATAAAGGATTCCTCCTTTCAGCACCACTAGACCTAATACAGCCGCCAACACTTGCAGCGGCGCTTGCGCCAATAAGCCCAAATTAACCGCCATTCCAACGGCAATAAAAAATAGCCCGAGCAATAACCCTTTAAACGGTTCAATCGCGATCTCAAGTTCATGGCGAAATTCACTTTCTGCCAGCAACACGCCAGCAAGGAAAGTACCGAGCGCCATTGACAAGCCAAGCTGCTGCATTAACAGTGCAATCCCAATCACCAACAATAAGGCGGCAACGGTAAAAAGTTCACGCACACCACTGGTCACAATATAACGAAACAGCGGGCTCAAGAGGAAATGCCCCCCGACCAGCAAAGCGGTAATGCCACCCAACATCCAAATCACATCTAACCAGCTTCCACCCGCGTTGCCTGCCAGCAAAGGCAAAAAGGCCAACATCGGGATGACAGCGATATCTTGAAAAAGCAGTACCGCAAAACCAGACTGGCCAGCTTCACTGCGCGTTAGCCCTTGCTCTTCAATTACGCGTAATGCGATTGCTGTCGAAGAGAGCGCAAGGCCCATACCAATCACTAAACTACTCTGCCAGTTAACGCCTAATAGATAAGCAATACTGGCGATGACTAAGGTACTTACCACCACCTGCGCGCCACCCAAACCAAGGATCGGCCCACGCATCTGCCACAATTTTTTGGGGTTTAATTCCAGCCCAATCAGAAACAACAGCAGCACCACGCCAAATTCAGCAAAGTGTAATATGGCTTGTACATCACTGATTAAACCCAGCCCCCAGGGCCCTATGGCTACACCAGCTAACAAATAGCCGAGCACCGAACCCAGCCCTGCACGCTGAGCAATCGGTACGGCCACCACAGCCGCGGTTAAAAACACCACGCTGCTTTGTAAAAAATCACCGCTTAACGCCATCAAGCTCTCCTTGTGTGGCCAGTGGGTGTTGCAACCAGTGTCGATAATGCTCAGCGTGTTGATAGCGCTCCATATCACTCACATTACGTGACCAGTAGAGAACTAACGGTTCCATCCAGTTCATACAACACAGAGCCGCGGTTAATTCAAATGGTTGGAGAATTTGATCCAGTGGGTATTTGTTGTAGCCCCGCTCATCAAACGCTTCTTTTTTTCCGCCCGTGGTGATGACGCTACGCCAGTATTTACCATGCAACGCCGTCTGTCCGCCGAAGGCAAACCCTTTGGCAAGCACGCGATCAAACCACTCTTTGAGCAGCGCTGGGCAGGAATACATATAAAGAGGGTGTTGAAACACAATCACATCATGCTCAAGTAGTTTTTGCTGCTCTGCGTGCACATCGATAAAAAAATCGGGATAGGTTGCATACAAGTCATGCACAGTGACGTGGGAAAGTGACGCAATATTGTGCAGCATAGTTTGATTGGCGATGGAGTTTAATGGCTCAGGATGCGCATAAATCACCAATATTTTAGGTGTAATTTGGTCAGGCATGACGGTGGTGGACATTTTTGTCTGCGCTCCCAATAGTTATCAATATGTTATTAAGCATAATAACGCAATTTGCATAATGATCGACATTTATCCTTATTGCCCCTACTATTCCACGCGATAACGTCTCGATATGAAAAATAGATTTTTATGATTACCTTCTCTGATATTCAATTACTGCGCGGCGGTAAACCGCTCCTTGAAAAGGCCTCTGCAACTATCCAGCCGGGCGATAAAGTTGGCCTAGTAGGCAAAAATGGCTGTGGCAAATCAACGCTCTTTGCCCTACTCAAAGATGAGCTATCTATTGACGCTGGCTCCTTCAGTAAACCAGCTCACTGGGAACTGGCTTGGGTTGCCCAAGAAACTCCGGCTCTTGATCGCAATGCGATTGAATATGTCATCGATAGCGATCGTGAATATCGTGAATTAGAACGACGCCTCAGCGTTGCTGAAGAGGCAGACCAAGGAACCTTGGTTGCAGAGCTGCATGGAAAAATTGAAACCATCGGCGGATACAGTATTCGCGCCCGCGCTTCTGAACTGCTTGATGGTTTGGGGTTTAGCCAAGAACAGATGGGATGGAGTTTAACGCAATTTTCGGGTGGTTGGCGGATGCGCTTAAACTTAGCGCAAGCGCTGTTGTGCCGCTCGGATTTACTGCTGCTTGATGAACCAACCAACCACTTGGATTTGGACGCCGTCATGTGGCTTGAACGTTGGTTACAAAACTATCCCGGCACCTTGATCTTGATTTCCCATGACCGCGATTTTCTTGATCCGATCGTCGGACGCATCATCCATATCGAAAATCAAACCATGAATGAATACACCGGAAACTACTCATCGTTTGAAAATCAACGGGCGCAAAAACTGATCTTGCAGCAAGCCATGTACCAGAAGCAGCAAAAGCAGATGGTGCACATGCAAAGCTACATCGACCGTTTCCGCTACAAGGCCTCCAAAGCTCGCCAAGCACAAAGTCGTATCAAAGCGTTGGAACGAATGGAAAAAGTGCTGCCAGCTCAATTTGATAACCCATTTAATTTCGAATTTCGAGAGCCTTCAGCACTGCCTAACCCAATCATGATGATGGACGAAGTCTACGCCGGGTATGGTGAACGTTTAATTTTAGAAAAAATTCGCCTCAACCTTGTACCGGGAAGCCGTATTGGATTACTCGGGCGTAACGGTGCGGGTAAATCAACATTAATTAAATTGCTCTCCGGTGAGTTAAAACCGCAAGGCGGCGATCTCACTTATTCGCAAGGTGTAAAAATTGGTTACTTTGCCCAGCATCAGTTAGAAACACTTCATCCAGAAGAGACCCCACTGCAGCACATGATGCAAATCGCCCCGGATAAAAACGAACTTGAGCTGCGTAATTATCTGGGTAGTTTTGGTTTCCAAGGCGACAAAGCGCTAGAGAAAATCGCTCCGTTTTCCGGGGGTGAAAAGGCTCGCTTAGTGCTTGCGCTAATTGTGTGGCAAAAACCGAACTTGCTGCTGCTTGATGAACCCACCAACCACTTAGACTTGGATATGCGTCAAGCCCTAACGTTTGCCCTGCAAACCTTTGAAGGCGCGATGGTCATCGTCAGCCATGATCGCTATCTACTGCGCGCAACCACCGATGACTTGTACTTGGTGCACGATCGTCAAGTCGCGCCTTTCGATGGGGATTTGACCGACTACTACAAGTGGCTGACAGAACAACAGAAAGCGGAACGTAGAGAAGTTCAATCTCAGCAACCTGCCAAAGACAGCAGCAACAGTGCCGCAGCCAAAAAAGATCAAAAGCGCCGAGAAGCGGAATTTCGCATCCAAACCGCACCAATTCGCAAAAAACTGACACAACTCGAAGCGAAAATGGACACATTGAACGCGGCACTGGCGCAAACTGAAGCGCAATTGTCTGATACTTCGCTGTATGAAGCCGAAAACAAAGCTAAACTTACCGAAGTGATTGCGCTTCAAGCTCGCAGTAAATCGGCACTTGAAGCGATCGAAATGGAATGGATGTCGGAACAAGAGACACTCGAACAACTAGAGCAGGAATTCAGTCGCTAAGATGAGCCAAAAGCACGTACGATTATCTCTGACCTTAGAACGCTTATGGCAATTCAGTTTGCAATACTACAGCGTGCGAGAAGTGAAAGAGGCGTGCTTAAGTTTACAAAATAACTTCCACGGCAACGTCAACTTATTGCTGCTACTCAAATGGCTTGATGAGCAACAAGTGACGGTTGCCGATGCTGACTGGCAAAATGTCACTCAATGTATCGGCCGTTCAGAAGCGCTGCTGCACAGTTACCGAGAGTTAAGACGACGTTTGAAAAGCATGGTGCCAGATACGCTGTACCGCGAGGCGCTGCAATTTGAACTGCAGCTTGAAAAGCAGCAGCAAGCTGACCTTGTGGAATGTATCAACGCATTGGCATTGCAGAATAACCATGATGAACAATTAACGCTGCGTTACTGTCGCCAGCTTGGCTGTGAGCATTTGCATCTCGCTTTTAAAACCCCGGCGCCTCATTCTCAAAAACCGTAACTACATCAATTGCTCGCTCGGTGTATACTGGTCGCAATTCATAAAAATAATACGCTATGGTTATGACTTCATTTATCGCTGCTACTGGACTAACAAATCCACACCTTCAGACTCTGCTTCCTCGTTTGTTGCGCAAACGCGCACGTTTTGAGCCGCTGTGGCAAACGCTGTTTACACCTGATGGTGATTTTTTAGACCTTGCTTGGAGTGATGATTGGCGCTCAGAGCGAGTACAAAATAAACCCCTATTTATCTTGTTTCATGGCTTAGAAGGCAGTTTTCATAGCCCGTATGCCAACGGCTTAATGTACGCCTTCGCACAGCAGGGGTGGTTATCGGTCATGATGCATTTTCGCGGCTGTAGCGGCAAACCGAACCATCTGGCACGCGCTTACCATTCTGGTGAAGTTGAAGATGCACGCTTTGTGCTCGAATACATACGCAAACAATGCCCGAATCGACCTGTCGTGGCGGTGGGTATTTCTCTTGGCGGCAATATGTTGGTTAATTACTTAGCGCAATATAATCACGACCCGATCGTTAGCGCGGCAACCGTTGTCTCCGCTCCGCTCGATCTGGCAGCGTGTTCCACACGCATTGAAC
>NZ_CAWNIB010000073.1:0-7597 GCF_963874405.1 Vibrio sp. V08_P9A1T1 | reverse complement strand
ATTTTATCCTTGCAAGCAATAGAGTAGAGGTTGCCGATAGTTGGTTGTAAAAGCAAGTTCTCAACGGCATAAGTGACTAATTTTCATTGAAATGTAACATCTTTAGTGCGAGGCATGCGTCATGCATTCGTCAATATTATCAGATCGTTAGTCACGTGATAATGTCATTCTCTTAATTTTAAATTATGCCATTCAGTCTTCTTCAAAGGCCTTAATTAGCGTAAAAAATTAAACTTACCTGCTTTGCTTTGTCAAAATTCTGAATTCCTGACTCAGAATTGCTTTTAAGATGTAACACGGTGAATCCCCATAACAAAATTTTAACGATGACTCGAAAAGCGTTTTTATTTTTTTGCTAAAAAAAATAAGTCTTGTAAATACTGAAATGGATGTTCTTCAATGCCTTATCAGAAGAGCAGCTTGCTTAAATGTAAGTGAAACATTCAGAAATGAGAGATATAGGTATGAATCGTATTACTTTGTGCGCCGCAAGTATTGCAATGGCTCTTTCGGGCACGGCAATGGCAGCACCAGCAACCCCTAGCGTCGATGTCTATGGGTCGAATAATCTACAGTTTTCTAAAGTTGAATTAGCCATGGAAAGCACGGCTGGTTATAACCAAATGGTCAAATATTATGACCAAGCGCCGATTGCCGTTAAGTTTAACCAATGGAGTGGTACAACGGGCAACACGTATAAAATCTATTTTGATGGCGCACAGGTCGCGACAGGCCCAATCACTGGCAGCCAAACCACCGCAAACTTCAGTTATGCACAAGGTGGTGTTTACCAAATGACAATCGAAGCTTGCGACGCGACAGGTTGCAGCAAAAGTGCACCCGTTGAGATAACAATTGCCGATACCGATGGCTCACATCTCAAACCTTTGGTGATGAATATTGATCCCAATAACAATACTTACACGACCGATAAAGATACGGTGGTTGGAACCTACTTTGTTGAGTGGGGCATCTATGACCGAAAATATACGGTAGATAACATCCCGGCTGATAATCTGACGCATATTCTATACGGCTTCATTCCAATTTGTGGCCCTAACGAATCATTGAAATCCGTTGGTGGAAACAGCTACAACGCGTTGATGACCGCATGTAATGGGGTGAATGATTACGAAGTGGTGATCCATGACCCTTGGGCGGCCTATCAAAAGAGTTTCCCGCAAGCAGGTCACCAATATAGCTCTCCGATCAAGGGCAACTATGCCATGTTGATGGCGCTCAAACAGCGCAATCCAGATCTGAAAATTATCCCTTCTATCGGTGGTTGGACACTCTCTGACCCATTTTTTGATTTTACCACCAAAGCCAACCGCGATACTTTTGTAGCCTCGGTGAAAAAATTCCTAACCACGTGGAAATTCTACGATGGCGTGGATATCGACTGGGAATTTCCTGGAGGAGGTGGTCAAGCAGCGGATCGCGGTGACCCAGTCAATGATGGTCCTGCGTACATTGCGTTAATGCGTGAACTGCGTGCCATGCTTGATGAATTGCAATCGGAAACTGGTCGTACTTATGAGCTCACGTCAGCAATCGGTGTTGGTCATGACAAGATTGAAGATGTTAATTATGGCGAAGCCATTCAATATATGGATTACATCTTTGCCATGACTTATGACTTTTATGGCGGTTGGAATAACGTATTAGGCCACCAAACCGCGCTTTACTGCGGATCATTCATGCGCCCAGGTCAGTGTGATGGGAAAGGAGTGGATGAAAATGGCGAACCTTATAAAGGCCCAGCTTATACGGCGGATAACGGTATCCAGTTACTGCTAGCACAGGGTGTCCCTGCTAATAAGTTAGTCTTAGGTGCGGCTATGTATGGCCGTGGCTGGGAAGGGGTGATGCCGGCTTCATTAAGTGATCCAACCGACCCGATGACAGGGGTAGGTAACGGAAAATTGAAAGGCACTTCCGCGCAAGGCGTGTGGGAAGCGGGTGTGATTGACTATAAAGGCATCAAATCATTCATGTTAGGGGCTAATAATACCGGTATTAATGGCTTTGAATATGGATACGATGCACAAGCTGAAGCACCTTGGGTTTGGAATCGTACAACGGGCCAACTGGTTACTTTTGACGATAACCGTTCAATCAAAGCCAAGGGCGCCTATGCTCGAAACCTTGGTTTGGCCGGGTTGTTCTCTTGGGAGATTGACGCTGATAATGGTGACATCCTAAATGCGATGCATGAAAGCTTAGCAGGAGGAGGTACTACACCCCCCGCGAACCGCGTGCCCACTGCAAATGCAGGTGTTGATCAATCGGTGGTTGGTCCGGTGAGTGTTGTTCTTGATGGCGGTGCATCAAAAGACAGTGATGGCACTATTGTCAGTTACGTGTGGCAGCAAACGGCGGGCACAGCAGTGAGCTTAGTAAACGCTAATTCTGCACGAGCCAGTTTTGACGCGGCCGAAGTGGCACAAGTACAAACGCTGACGTTCAAGTTGACGGTCACAGATAACAAAGGTGCAACGGCTTCTGATGTTGTGACTGTAACGGTCAAACCTAAAGCAACTGAGCCTGTGAACACGCCACCAGTGGCGGTGATTACTGCGCCAAGCAATGCCAGTGCTGGTGAGGTTGTGGTGGTGGACGCTTCCGCTTCAAGTGACGTCGATCAAGACACCTTAACTTTCGCATGGGATGTACCTGCAGGCCTAAATGCAACCATTCAAGGTGCGAGTGTTTCGTTTGTTGCTCCTGAGTATACACAAGACACCACGCTAAGCTTCACTGTAACTGTCAGTGATGGTAAAGCGGCGGCCTCTGCAAGTGCATCGGTTATTGTGGCGAAGAAAGATTCTGGTGGTGGTGACACTTGCAGCAACTTGTGGGATAAATCAGCGGTTTATACTGGCGGTCAACAAGTTTCTTGGGCTGGTAAAGTATGGGAAGCCAAGTGGTGGACAACTGGCGAAAACCCATCGACTACTGGTGTGTGGGGAGTATGGAAAGAGATTGGCCCTGCGAGTTGCCCAACAAGCTGATTGCTTTAATAAACCAGTTACCTCAATAAGCTAACGGGTTTTAATAAACTTTTTATTGCAAACAATGACTTCAAGCCTCGTTCTAACACGAGGCTTTTTTGTGCGTTTTTCTATGTTTTTTCATTCATCACTTGCAATTCAATACTTTTGCTTTAGTGTTATATATGTGTATAACACTATATCGGTATAAAATTGTGACAGATTGGCAAGATAACCAACCCATATTCCGTCAGCTAGCCGACAAAATTACCGAGCAGATCCTACAAGGTATTTGGCTAGAAGATAGTGCGTTGCCTTCGGTAAGAACCGTTTCGGCAGATATGAAAATCAATCACTTAACTGTCATGAAAGGCTATCAACTGCTTGTTGACGAAGGCATTGTTGAAAAAAGACGAGGTCAAGGTATGTATGTCGCGAAAGGAGCGCTAGCGCAATTACAGGCGAAACAAAAGCAGCACTTTTTAGAGCAACAGATCCCAGAAATTGCACAAACACTCAAGCTATTGGCGATGCCGCTTGAGGATTTTATCAACCAACTACAACAGCATATTGAAGGTGACCAATGAATCCATTAGTCGAAGTCAACGGTGTATCTAAACAGTACGCAAAGCATGCCGAGTCGGAAGCTCTGCAGAATGTGAGCTTTAAGCTCTACGCAGGACAGGTGCTCGGTTTGCTCGGACATAATGGTGCGGGCAAGTCGACCTTAATTAAGTCGTTGCTCGGTGCTCACCATTATCAAGGTGACATTTTGATCCAAGGCTTAAATCCGATTACGGAACATGCGCAAGTGATGGCGCATCTTTCCTACATTTCAGACGTCAATGTGTTGCCAGATTGGATGACGGTTAAACAAATTTTGCGTTATACGTCAGGCGTGCATCCCAGTTTCTCGTTAGACAAGGCCACGCAAGTCCTTACACAAACCAACATTCGTTTATCAAGTAAAATTCGTACCTTATCAAAAGGGATGAAAGTACAACTGCATTTAGCCATTGTGATTGCCACCGATACTAAAGTGCTGATTTTGGATGAGCCAACTCTTGGTTTGGACCTAATCTACCGTGATACCTTCTATCGTCACTTACTCGAATGGTTTCATGATGGTGAGCGTGCCTTGATTATTGCTAGTCATGAAGTATCGGAAATTGAACATTTGCTAACGGATGTGCTGATCTTGAAGCAAGGTAAGGTCGTGCTGCAAGACTCAATGGAGGCGATTACACAAGGGTATTTTGTTCTAGAGGCCAGTAACGCACATCAAGACGTTATCCAAACCTATCGTCCTTTGGCATCTCAGCCAAGCTTGGGAACAACAAAGTGGTTGTTGACTTCAGAACACCGTCAAGCCGTTGAAGGGCTTGGTTCTATTTACAGTGTAAAACTTGCTGAACTATTTCTTGCCTTGCAGAAGGAGAGCGCATAATGCACCCCAGTATTTATATGCTTGAAAAAGAGCTGATTGAAAACAAAAATGTTACGCGTATTCCTTTGTTTCTATTGGTATGCGGAACCCTATTGTTCATCAGTTTGTTAATGAACAATACACTGCAACACAACCTGTTTTTTGAGATGGAATTTGGTGGTGACATCAGTGATGTCCATATCGAATTTGTGGATGATTTCAACACCTTTATCATCATGCTTGTTGGTTTTATTTCGCTAATGCTCAGTTCACTCTATTTCCCCAGAACATTCCGCAAGGAGCGTAAAGAGGGAAGCTCGATGTTCTGGCGCAGCATGCCAGTGACGAACAATATGACCCACATAGTGAAACTGGGGTTTGGCTTATTTGTAATTCCTGTGGTCTGTTCCGTGTTAGTCATTTGTGCGGACGTTCTACTGTGGGGGCTTAACTTAGCGACAGAAAACCGTTTAGCCCTACTATTTGAACAACGTTCTCTAGGATATGCCGTTCAACACTGGTTGAATTACCTCAGTATCATGTGGGTGATTGCTGTGACGATGCTGCCATTAGCCTGCTTTACTTTAGTTATTTCACAGATATTTAATTCGCCGATCCTTGTGATGTTCGTGGGCGGTTTCGCGCTTAAATGGATCTCGATTGTTATGCTGAATTCTGACATTGTAGGGGAGTTTTACCACGCGATTTTCAACTTGCCGTTGCAGTTAATGACTTCTTCAAACATGTTCACGGCTTTTGAAGGTGCTGGTTGGGGTAATTTATTTGTGTATATCATGATTGGTATCGCCAGTTACTGGATTAGCCACAAGCTCTATAGTACTGATGAACTTTCATTGAAGTCACTGTTGACCCGATAAGTTTCTGGTTAATTGTGGTCAAAAAGAGAGCGTTTGTTCTCTTTTTTTTCGCCTATTTCCTGCGGTTACTATGGTGAGGCTAGAAAAGGTTAGACCAAAAATTCACTCAAAATTAGAAGTTAGTTCCAAAGTGATGAGTAATCAACTCTCTGACTCACATGATATAAATGTGTTAAATGCACTATGCTATTTTGTAGTCCTTTGTGAGCAATGACAAAGACGTGGACCGCTTCAAGTTTTATTTCGAGGCTTGAAATTATAATGTCCAATTGATCGAGAATTCTATCGGTTTGAGTTAAATTACTATTACAAATAGGTCTACCTATGTTTAAAAAAATGTCGTTAAAAAACAAACTGGCGATTTCAGCCAGCGCTGCCATTATTCTTGGGGGATTACTCGTTGAAGCATTGTCGTATCGAGCTGCACTGGAGCGATTAGATATTGATGTTGAACAACGATTACAAAGTACCACCGCTTCTTATAATCAGTATGTGACGGACTGGTTACTGTCGAAAGAGCGTGCTTTAACCTCGCTGTCGCAAGATGCCGAGAAACAAGCCATCGTGACACATTTAAAACAAGTTCGAGATTCTGCAGCGTTTGACAACGTATTTCTTGCTTACCCCGACGGTTCGCAAAACAACGCTAATGGTGTCATCTTGCCGCCGGGGAACGATGATCCGCGCAAATGGGGCTGGTATACAAACGCTAAAGCAAACCCATCAAAAGTGTTTATGGATAACCCAACCGTTGCTGCGGCAACGGGCGCTAATGTGGTTTCATTAGGTAAGGCACTGAATTTAAATGGCCAACAAGTCGTTTTAGGCGCCGACGTAGAAATTACTGACATCCTCAACAGCATGAAGCAAGTTATTTTGCCGGGTGAGGGGTATATGTTTATTGCTAACGATAAAGGCAATATTTTTACCCATAGTGATACTAAACTGCTCAATAAAAGTGTTTCTGATCTGGGTTTAAATTTCGCTGATATCCGCCAAGCGATTGCGAAAAGCAGCGATTTATTGGTGGATATTCGAGGTGAGGAGTATGTTCTCTACGCCCGAAGCATCAACGGAACGAATCTCAGTACTGTTGTGGTCATCAATCACGATTCGCTCATCGCACCTTTATCTGAAGCTACCTTCAGCCAGCTCATTGTTACTGCCGTTGTGGTCATACTCTGTACTCTGCTGTTCAACTTATTGTGTAATATTTTGTTCCGTCCTTTGAATAATGTTTCTCAAGCGTTGGCACAAATTGCAAACGGTAGTGGTGACTTAACCCAACGTATTGAAGTAGAGAACAGCGATGAAGTAGGTGAATTGGCCAGAAACTTCAATACCTTTGTGGAAAGTTTACAACAACTTATTGGCCATATTCGTCACCAGTCTCATCAATTGGAAGCGCAATCAGAACATGGCGCGCATCGCGCTAATCAATCGGCATCAGAGCTTAGTCACCAGCAGCAAGAAATTGTGATGGTCGCTACTGCGGTCACTGAAATGGCGTCGGCAACGCAAGAGATAGCCTCTCACGCAGAGCAAACGGCAAAAGCGGCGCAAGACTCGGCCACCAGCACCAACAATGGACATGCCTTGGTGATTCATACCAAAGGCTCGATCAATAACTTGGCAAAATCAGTGAGTGAGGCCAGTGGCGTGATTGCCGCACTAAACCAACACGCGCAAGAGATTTCGACCGTACTGGCAACCATTCAAGGCATTGCAGAGCAAACCAACTTACTTGCGCTGAATGCAGCTATTGAAGCTGCGCGAGCGGGTGAGCAAGGCCGAGGTTTCGCCGTGGTAGCAGACGAAGTCCGTGTGCTTTCTCAGCGCACCCATACTTCTACCGAAGAGATAAAATCAACCATTGATACCCTGCAAGAAACGACCAAACGTGCGGTATCGTTGATGCAAAGCAGCTCAACGCTCGCTGAGAACTCAGTGGAAGATGCCGATAAAGCATCCGGTGCGCTTGAAGAAATTAAAGCAGCGGTTGCCTTGATCAGTGATATGGCGACGCAAATTGCGACGGCAGCCGAAGAGCAAACGCATGTGACTAGTGAAATTACACAAAATGTTACTTCTATCAAGGATGTGACGGAGCAACTGGTCATTGGTGCAGAAGATAGCTTGAGCCAATCCAATGAACTGAAGCAGCAAGCGGAAGAGCTGAGTGCAAAAGTGGCGACATTTAAATTAGCGTAACGGTTGTTTCTTTCTTATTCAAAAGGCTCTGCGGAGCCTTTTTTTGATCAGATTGTTATGTTTTCTCACTTGGTGAGAAAGCAAGTCTG
>NZ_CAWNIB010000072.1:0-7652 GCF_963874405.1 Vibrio sp. V08_P9A1T1 | reverse complement strand
GTATTAACCTAACTGGTTAAAATAGTTATGGTGACCTCTAATTCTCCTCTATTTTCGGCTTCACGTATCACTTAGCCGAATAGGTTACCCTGCCGTAAGTGATGAGAGTCAGGTTTCAACCTTTGCGCGTGTCCATTAAAATTATTTTAGAAAAAGCCCGTGACTACTAAGCCGATTTCTACAAGGCGTCGCTAATTATGGGGCAAAAAAGCGTGGAATCGTATGTGCAAAGGTGGTGTTAATGCGGTAACTCACGACCAAAAGCCATTACGTACTTCACCGCTTCTCTCAGTACAAGTTCATTAAAGTTGATCGATAGGCCTGCATCGGTCAATACAATTATTAAAAGTATGTCATCGTCCACCAAGTCGTTCATTAAATGCCAATCGATTTCTGCGGAATCGGTTTGCATCAAAGCTTGACTCATCATATCAAGAAGCTCGACTAAACATTTGTCACTATCCAGTTTTGCTCGATGGATTTGAGCTAGAAGTAAGGTCTTTGTATTCATACCACTAGGGTAGTGACTTTTGAATATCAGTAAGTATGAGATTCGACTGATATATTGTGACAACTGATATATTGTGACAACTGATATATTGTGACTTTTAACAAACTTCTGGACATTTCCTTGTCAGCGACTCCTCTACATTAGAAAGTAATGAATTAATCTGCGTAATGCGAATCCGCTTTTTAATCAGAAAGTTGACTATTTATTAATGGGCATTCTAAACTTAGTCAATTCTTAGTCAATTCTTCGTCGGAAGTAATACGACGAGGATTATTACCGACACGACGGTGCCTCTATTACTGAGACGATAGAATCTAAAGCCTCCCTAATGCAAGGCTTTTTTTGGTTAAAGTAAGTCATCGATTGGAGTGTTTTTGATTGTTTGAACAATTACATTTTTTATCAGTTTATAATCTGGCTCGCGTTTTTGGTCTTTTGATACCGTATTCATTGTCGGTTTAATATTGATTTTTTGCCCTTCATTTATCAGTTCAACCTGAGATAAACACACTGGACAGTGTAAAGTAGAGCCAACTTTATCATTTCGATACCGAGTAATCGTAGGACCACATGTGGGGCAATTATGCAGCGGTATTTGGTCGTCACTATGCAGGATAATCTCATCGAATTTGCTTTCCTTACCTAACTCAATGAAAAGTTGACCAACGGTAGGATCAAATTGAGAGCCTAAATTGTCTTTAATGATCGCTAACGCTTTTTCTTTACTCATTGCACTTCGATAGGAGCGTTGACTCGTCATCGCATCAAAAGCGTCACAAATTGCTACAATTTTAGCTTCTAGTGGAATGTCATCTTGCGCCATTCCATTCGGATACCCCATCCCATCAAAACGTTCATGATGTAACCCAATACTATCTATTACGATTGAAGAGAGTGGATGGTTGAATATTAAGCGCACCCCCTCGGTAGGGTGCGTTTTTATCACAGAGTATTCTTCGTCTGTTAGAGCACCTTGTTTAGTAAGAATATTATCGGGAACACTGATTTTACCAAGATCATGTAGGAACCCTCCCAAAGTCACCCTTGCTATAGTTTTTCCGTCTAAGCTCATTGTTTTAGCTAATAGGTTGGCGTATTTCGATACCCGCCAAAGATGACCTCCTGTGTAAGGATCTTTTGCTTCCACAACCCAAGCCAAGATTAATAAGCTTTCTAGCAACTTTTCCCTATCGGTTGTTCTGGAAGTAAATAAGTTTTTCCATAGACTCATATTAACCTCTCATGAATACACCGCTATGTGCGGAAACTCGCTACGGTATTATGAAGTTGTTGGGACGTATCACCCAATACTTTGGTGATCTCTGCCACTTCATCAGCAGCACTTTGGTTTGCTCTCGTTTTTTCGACAATTTCTTGGACATGAGCCGCAATCGAGTGACTTTCTCTCACTTGTTCGCTCACAATTAAACTTAATTTATCTAAACTTTCTAATGAATGTTGAGCGCCCACACGTAACTCATCCAACGGTGTGATAATGCCACGAATTAAGACTGTTCCTTTTTCCATACCACTTTTACCTCGTTCGATTTCAAGGATAGATTCTTTAGCTTGTTGAGTGATTTGTGCAATCACAAGATCGATCTTTCCTGTTGCATCGGCAGTTCTAGTCGCTAACGTACGGACTTCATCAGCGACAACTGCAAAACCACGTCCACTTTCTCCTGCACGCGCCGCTTCAATCGACGCATTAAGGGCAAGTAAGTTGGTTTGATCTGCGATCTCACGGATCACACTCACCGTATTAGTGACTTCTAAAACGCTCTGTTCAAGCTTGGCGACCGTTTGTGCCGACTTCTCAACCGTCGCGGCAATAGTGACAATTTCGTCTGATACTCTTACGATCTCTCGCGAACCTTGAGAGGCCATATCATGCGCTTTACTGGCTTCATCACGAGTGGTTTGAACATTAGAGGCTAAAGAAGAAATACCTTCAGAGAAAGTCGCGATAGAAGATTCAATAGCCTGTGCCAGTGAATTTTGCTCCGCAGAGCCACATCTAACCTTATATGAAGCACTTTGCAAAGCCGTTGCTGAATGATTAACTTGTATTGAGCTATGGTTAATGGCGGTAATCATATCTCGTAAGCGTTCGCGCATGTTCGTCATCCCAGACAATAAGTCTCCAAGCTCATCTTTGCGTGTGACCATGTGCATATTGCTCAGGTCTCCCTGGGTAATAGCCGTCGTTCCTTTCACCGCTTGGCTAAGTGGCATCATAATTGAGCGGGTCATAAACCAAGCCATAAACGCCCCTGTAAAGAGTGCACAGATGCCCAATATCAGGACTGTGCGAATCGAGGTATGAACGAGTTCAAGCGTTTCGGTTTGGCGTTGTTCCATGGATTGCTGCTGGTATTGAGCCAGCTCTGAGGTTAATGAAAGCAAGCTTTTTAACGACTGATGAGTAGGTCCTGACATGAGTCTTATCGCTTCGGGACGCTCATCAAACTCCAGAGCCTCGACCGTGGCCGTAAAGTGCTCATCAAACTGTGCTCGTAAAACTGACAGTTGTTTCAACTGTTTCTGCTCTTGCTGAGTCGTCATGAGAGATCTCAACGCTTCAAGAGCGGAGTTAATTGACGCGTTATGACGATCAATATCCTTATACATATTGACGCGCTGGTCACGTTCATTGAGTATAAAGAGCAACAATAGACGCCCTGCGGCACTTTCTGAATGGAGATTAATAGCGTGGGTTAACTCTGCACGGCGAGAGTCTTTTTCAACCAACGTGAGGGTATTCGCTGCTAAATTCTCTAAACGTAATGCAGCAACCACAGCAATGGCCGCCAAAAAAACCAACAAAACAGCATAACTTAAAGAAAGCCGAGACCTTATACGCATAATTTACCTCACCACAAACCACCGAGTTAGAAGGTTATCTACAGAAATAAAGCCTGGACCACGAGCGACCAAAAAGAGTAAAGCAGCCGCCCAAACGCCGTGTGTTGCGTAAGCATCTGGGTAGACAAATATTTGAATCACAGTCGTCATGCCAAGTAGAGCAAGTGCAGAGAAACGAGTAGCAAAGCCGATCAAAATAAGTAGTGGGAAAAAGTGCTCGGCAAAAGCCGCCATGGGTGCGGCTATCTCTGGTGGGATAAGTGGCAATTGATACTCGTAACGAAATAAATCGAGTAAGGAATCCGAATAACTAGGCCACCCAAGTTTAAATTCGCCAGCGACAATATCGATAGACAACCCTTCGATCTTAGTTTGTCCCGATTTCCAGAAAATGGCCGCGATAGAAAAACGAGCCAGTAAAGCGATGATAGTATCGGGTATACGAGTGAGCAACTTGATGAATGATTGGATCAACGTAATAGTTTTCAGTAACATGGACTACTCCCTATGGAGACAATATTGATGATGGCTTGGTTTCGTATTAACCAAGCTAACGTATAGGAAAGCTCAAATTCCCCCGCTTGTTGGACCGCCTCAGCAAATGAAACTCCATCATTCAACAACTTAATAAAATGAATGGCATGATGATCTAAGCATGTGATCGCTACACTTACATTATGCCTAATCACTACCACGGCTTCCGAAGCCGAGATATCAATGTTATTAAGGTTAACCCGTTCGTTTTGGTGAGCAGACCAAATAGAGGCGATTGGATATTGAGAGTCAAAAGTGTTTAAAGAGGGATGCAATATAAAACAAGTTTGTTCTAAGGCGACCTCATCAGACAGCCATGCCGCTAATGTTTCCTGAGATATAGGCTCAGCATCAGCAGCATGCCAAGATTCAATTCTCATCCACTCTAGCCGAGCAACATCAGCAAGATAAGGCACACCCGAAGCAGGAATAAACGAAGTGATAAAATCAGGGAATTCAGACCCATACCAAACCAAAACAGGAGAACTAGGAGGATGACCTTTGATAAACTCGCGTGCCATTGCTTGAAAAAAGGCTTCACCTACCAAAGATTGAACGACTGGATAGCTATCGGTGAGGGCATCAATTAACGACACAATCACATTGTTACGATAGACGGCAAAGCGCATTTCAGGATCAGAGCCATTCCAGGTTGTTAAACCTTCGGGACAAGATTCATCTGAAGCCAAAATATTTGCCATCCACTGTGCTTGCCTCTCCCTGTTCATAATTTCACTTTAACCTTATCCATAATATCTTGTGCTTGCTTGGCTTCCGCAGCTAACACGGCAAACGCTGGAATATTGTTATCGCGTTCAATCAAGGTCGGTTTTGGTCCTATGCGTTCAATCACAAAACGATACCAGCTCCATACTTCTTTACTGATAGGTGCTCCATGACTATCAATTAAAAGTGACGATCCTATCGAATCAACATCTTCGGCATAACCAGCAAGGTGGATCTCCCCAACCGCAAACAATGGTAGTGCTTGGATATACGACGCCACGTTACGCCCGTGGTTCACACAAGAAATATAGGCATTATTCACATCCAGCAATAAACCACATCCCGTGCGCTTGATTACTTCGCAGATAAACTCTTCTTCAGAAAGGTCAGAGCAAGAAAACTCAACATAAGTCGCTGGATTTTCAAGTAACATCCGATAACCCAACTTTTCCTGTACACGATGAACATGTTCACAGACACGCGACAGCGTTTTTTCATGGTAGGGGGCGGGCAGCAAGTCGTTTAAAAAAGTACCCTGATGGCTGGACCAAGCAAGATGTTCGGAAAAGGCCTCTGGTTGATAGCGTTTTATTAGCGTGGCTAACCGATCTAAATGTGCTTCATCCAGCGGATCCTCACCACCAATAGAAAGACCAACACCATGAATCGAGAGCGGATAGTTTGCTCTGATCTGTTCAAGATGGTGATGAAAGGGGCCTCCTGGCACCATGTAGTTCTCAGCATGGACTTCAAAAAAGCCCATATCAGGCTGAGTATCGAGGATGGTTTGAACATGTTCAGGTTTCAAACCAACCCCGATAGATGCTGGAAGACGCGAGATAGTCTTCAAATTCATCATGTTATTACGAATTTTTCTCTTTAAATTCTTTTAACTGACCAAATCCAGTTGGTGAGGTTTGAGATACGGTTTGTTCACAAGTGCCTTTAGGAACAAGTGACCAAGCATTACCTTGGTAATCTCTTATCGATGTGCCAGCACAAGATGTACCAGCACCTGCTTTACAATCATTTTTCCCTTTCAATGCCACGCCGTAGCATTTTTCTTTATCTTTCATTCCCGCTTCCGCTGGAGCAGCAGCCATTACCAATGCGGTGCTTAGAGCTGTGACTAGTGAGGCAGAAACCATTGCTTTATTCATAACGTATCTCCATTTACTTTCGTTATATCCATTCATCTTTGCTTAAAAGCAGTTTGACTCTCAGGCGATCAATGGTGTTTTTCCTACTCTCATCAATCAGACGAGAGTAAAGCTGTTGAGCTATCCAGTGGCGATAAATGACAGTTTATTTAGCCACTTTGATGCTTGCGTTTTTTAGCTCTTACCCATTTGTCGTGCATGACATCTTGTTTCTTACAGCTAAAAATGACAGTTAATGGTCAGCCGATAAGGTTTAATATTTTCCATGCTCATATACATCGTAAAGAAAGTATTGAAAGCTATTTGAAACGACGACCAAAAGCAAACGACATACTTTTCTGTAATCACCTCAGCGATTATCTTAGGCAGTTATGCCATGACTCAAACATCAACTATGCCGATGACTCTGGAAACGTCAGAGTGATGACTGGTGACTTATGCATATTCATTGGTAATAGACCTCCGATAAAACAAAATAAATCTCACCAGTTTATGACTATCGGTATCATGAAGTGCTTATTTGCTCTTTTCGCTGAAAAGGACCTTATCAATGAGACCTACGCGAATATTGCATCTAAAGCTGACATTTCGGTTGGTATGGTTACAAAGGCAATGAAGTACCTTATTGAAAACAACCATATAGTAAAGAATAAACGCCAAAGAAGATTTTTAAATGAGCCAGAGCTGCGTTATGAATGGTTGAAAAGCTATGGCCACATTTTAGCTCGCTATCATCAGGTGACGACTTATCCTCCTGTTGACAATTGGAAAGATATCTTATTGCAGCCAGGAGATGTTTGGGGTGGAGAAGTGGCCGCGACTCAGCTTACAAAATATAACCACCCTTACGAGATACTATTGTTTAGCCGACATCAACCGGTCAAGTACTCTATCGGGCATAAAGAGTTACCACCTCTTAAAGTAATAAAGCCATTTTGGGGCGAGTCTTTAAAAATTGGTCAACCTGCGTTGGCATTACTAACTATTGCTGAGTTGCTACTATCTAAGGATGCGCGCAATAGAGAAGTGGCTTATCTTATCAATGATAAATACGGAGAGTTCCACACATTACCTTTGTGAACTTTGTTATGTTAGGAAGTTCAAAACTGACTTTCATAAACATAGGAATAGCAAAAATAGAATCATACTGGCAAATTGGTGGATGGGAGGTTTTATGACCGAGAAACAACGCAGAGCTATCTTGTACCGTGCCGCTCGTAACCGACGAAACGGTTTGCATCTTAAAAGTGACGATCACCTTGAGCGTAGTGTTAAGGAATCACGGCAGTGGCGAGAATCCATTGAATTGAAATCATCTAGAACCTAAACCAAATAAATTTAAGCACTACTGATTAATCTTACACTATAAGCAGGGATAAAATGCATGACTGACCCATACTTAAACTTATTGCCGACATTAGAAGAATTCGAACTGCCAGACGTTCCCTGGAAAGTTGTTGACCCATCATTGTTGCCGAAAGCCACTCTTTCAGCATTCGATTCATTTATGAGCGGAGCTAGCGTTCCTCATAGAGTATTCGTTTATAGCCATGACTACTCGCGTTTCTGCATGCTCGTTCGTAGGGGAGATATAACGTTATCTTAGAGAGCGAGTTAATTCATGTGTTATCTAGCAGTTTGTGCATTCTATCATCGGCTGTACCGAACCGGTCTGAATCAAAGATGGACAGAAATCATTCAGAGCAGAAGTCTGGATTGTGTACTTCCCAAAACAACCCCCATTCTAAATCAACCTAAACCGTTCACTTCCCATTCTAGCGCTGCCGAAGACGTTTGCTCTTCCAAGATGAATTTGTCACGACCATTGTCCAGTAAACTGATAGCCAAATAAGTAG
>NZ_CAWNIB010000071.1:0-7653 GCF_963874405.1 Vibrio sp. V08_P9A1T1 | reverse complement strand
ATTTATGACCGCAATGGTGTGCTACTAGCGGAAAACCGCCCAGTATTCAACTTAGAGATCACACCTGAGCAAGTGCGCGATATGGATGATACGATCACGCGCTTACAGCAATACCTGACCATCTCACCAGAAAAAATTGCCACCTTTGAAAAAGAGCGTCGTCAGACACGCCGATTTAATTCAGTGCCGCTTTTGACGCAGTTAACACCGGAGGAAGTGGCTATTTTTTCGGTCAATCAGCACAAGTTTCCCGGTGTATCAGTAAGCGCAAGCTTAAAGCGCTACTACCCCTATGGTGAAGTTCTCACTCATGTCATTGGTTATGTATCCAGGATCAATGACCGAGATATGGAACGTCTAGAACGCGAAGAGCGCTCAGCCAATTACCAAGCCACTCGTGATATTGGCAAACTGGGGATTGAACGCTTTTATGAGGATGTGCTGCACGGCACGGCTGGCTACCAAGAAGTTGAGGTCAATAGCCGAGGACGCATCATTCGCACCTTAAAATACGTCCCTCCCGTGGCAGGGAAAGACATTGTATTAAGCTTGGACATTGATCTGCAGCTTTATGTGCACAAGTTGTTGGATGGCCGTCGAGGTTCAATTGTAGTGCTCGATCCAAAAGATAACGGTGTCCTTACCATGGCATCAAGTCCAAGCTACGATCCAAACCCATTCGTACATGGTATTTCTAGCGCCGCCTACAACGAACTTCTCAATGACCCAGACCGCCCGTTAGTCAATCGAGCGACACTTGGTATTTACCCTCCCGGCTCAACGATTAAACCTTTTATTGCTGTCGCTGCACTTCAAGAAGGGGTTATAACCCCAACAACAACACGTAATGATCCTGGTTATTGGGTGATACCAAACTCCAAAACGCGGCCCTTCCGAGACTGGTTGCGCTGGGGGCATGGGCGAGTGGACATTAATAAGGCACTCGAAGAGTCTGTCGATACCTTCTTTTACCAAATCGCCTACGACTTGGGTATTGATCGTCTCTCTAGTTGGATGATGAAATTTGGCTTTGGTGACTATACAGGTTTAGACATTTATGAAGAAGGCAAAGCGAACATGCCAACGCGTGAATGGAAAATGGCACGTCACCGAACCCCTTGGTATCAAGGTGATACGATTCCGGTCGGCATTGGTCAAGGGTATTGGACATCAACACCGATGCAAATTGCCAAAGCGACTTCCGTGCTGGTTAATCACGGCAAAGTGATTGCGCCGCATTTATTGCGTTCGACGCTCAAAAATGGTGAAGAGTTTAGCAGGCAAGAGCTTTCAGAATTAGAAACTTCGCCACCGATCGAAGGGGTGCCGAAACGCTATTGGGACATCGCAATCAATGGCATGCGTCTTGTAAACCACGGCAAAAAAGGAACCGCACGGCGCTCATTTACCAATATGAAATATGTCAGCGCTGGAAAATCTGGAACTGCGCAAGTGTTTGGCTTGGCAGAAAACCAAGTGTATAAGGCCGATGAATTAGCCGAACACCTTCGTGACCATGCTCTATTCACAGGTTTTGCGCCTGTAGATGACCCGCAGCTTATTGTCACTCTGGTACTCGAAAACGCAGGGGGAGGTTCTGGCAATGGTGGACCCGTTGTTAGGAAAATATTTGACCGCGCCATTCTAGGTAAAGAGGCTGAAAAATAATGGAACTGGATCCTTCAACAGGACAAAATCGAGCGCTTTTTGAGCGCTTGCACATCGACTTGCCATTACTGCTGGGTATTTTGTTATTGATGGGGTTTGGGCTGGTCGTGATGTACAGCGCCAGCGGTCAGAGCTTAACTATGATGGATCGCCAAGCCATGCGCATGGTACTGGCTCTTGGTGTGATGATCTTTCTTGCTCAAATTTCCCCAAGAACTTATGAGTCTCTTGCACCCTTTATGTTTTTCTGTGGCGTACTGCTGTTGCTCGGCGTGCTGTTTTTTGGCGAATCGTCCAAGGGAGCTCAGCGCTGGTTAAATTTAGGCTTTGTTCGTTTTCAGCCCTCAGAATTGCTTAAACTCGCAGTGCCTCTCATGGTCGCTCGCTACATAGGGAAACGTTCTCTTCCACCCACCTTTAAAACCCTAGTCGTTTCGCTGTTAATGGTGTTTATCCCTACCGTGCTAATCGCGAAGCAGCCCGATCTTGGCACTTCAATATTGATTGCAGCCTCCGGCATTTTTGTCATTTTCTTATCTGGAATAAGCTGGCGAATCATTTTTTCTGCCGCCGTGGCTTTGGGTGGCTTCATACCAGTGCTTTGGTTCTTTCTGATGCGTGAATATCAAAAAACCCGAGTCAGAACACTTTTCAATCCGGAATCCGATCCACTCGGTGCAGGTTATCATATCATTCAGAGTAAAATAGCCATTGGGTCTGGAGGGTTGTCAGGAAAAGGATGGCTACACGGCACACAGTCGCAACTTGAATTCTTACCTGAGCGGCACACCGACTTCATTTTTGCCGTTATTGCTGAAGAGTGGGGCATGATTGGCATCTTGTGTTTACTCGCTATTTATCTCTTTATCATCGGACGTGGTCTATACCTCGCGAGCAACGCACAAACAGCTTTCGGCCGAATGATGGCTGGAAGTATTGTACTCAGCTTCTTTGTTTACGTTTTTGTAAACATAGGTATGGTCAGTGGTATTTTACCCGTGGTTGGTGTTCCCTTAGCCCTCATCAGCTATGGTGGTACTTCCATGGTCACTCTCATGGCTGGCTTTGGCATACTGATGTCTATCCACACTCACCGAAAAGCATTTTCTAAGGCAACCTAAGCATGAGAAACTCCCTATTTATCTTTATATTAACGAGTCTATTTCTCATCGGTTGTAGCTCTTCAAGCCGCTATTCAATAACAGACGACGTGGCCCCTAACACGCCACTCTCGGTTGAGCATATTGAAGATGCACATCCGCAATACGAACCCTATAGTTTGGGCGGCAACAAGAATTACACTTTGAGAGGCATAAACTACACCATTATCAAAGAGGCCAAAGGATTTACAGAGAAAGGCCAAGCCTCGTGGTATGGAAAAAAATTTCATGGACATCTGACATCCAACGGTGAAATCTACGACATGTATTCGATGACGGCCGCCCATAAAACGTTGCCGTTACCCAGCTACGTTAAAGTAACGAATTTAGATAACAAAAAAACTGCGATCGTTCGGGTAAACGATCGCGGTCCCTTTCATGAGGGACGAATTATTGATTTAAGTTACGCTGCCGCTTACAAATTGGGTGTAGTTCAAACCGGGACTGCGAATGTGGCTATCGAAGTCATCACCATCGATAAACCCATCACGACGTCACCACAGAAAAAGAAGGCTCAATATCTCATCCAAGTTGCCTCTGCAAAATCAGAGCAAAGAATACGAACTTTATCCGAACAATTGAGTCAAACATTGACGGTTGAAAGCTTTGTAGACAGTGTGAATGGCAGTCATCGCGTATTTTTAGGGCCATTTAATGACGATGCCCTGACTCAACAAACGCTAGAAAAAGTTAAATTACTCGGTTACGAGACCGCCTTCATCAAAGCGCAACCCGTCACTCAGTGACTTATCAAATCCAGTGATCTTGATTCAAGCTCTGGTTTGATAGGTCGTTTCTGTTAAGATATGGACAGTTAATAAGATAATTTGCATTCCTCATGAAAAAACACACATTCTTAAAACCGATTCTAGCGTCTTCTATTGCGCTTTCTGCAACCTTTACTAGCTCAGTATTTTCTGCGCCTATCGTGATACCTGATGCTCCTCAAATTGCCGCTAAAGGCTATGTGTTGATGGACTACCATTCAGGTAAAGTGCTGGCAGAAAAAGAGATGAACACAAAACTTTCACCTGCAAGTTTGACGAAAATGATGACCAGCTACGTGATTGGCCAAGAACTTAAACGTGGCAATATCTCTCCACAAGATAAAGTGGTGGTCAGTAAAAATGCGTGGGCTAAAAACTTCCCTGACTCGTCTAAAATGTTTATTGAAGTCGGCACCACAGTAACGGTAGAAGAACTGAACAAAGGTATCATCATTCAGTCTGGTAATGACGCTTGCGTGGCGATGGCTGAACACATTGCTGGCTCAGAAGACGCTTTTGTTGACCTAATGAATGCGTGGGCAAGTTCACTAAAAATGAGCAATACGCACTTTGCTAACGTACACGGTCTAGATAACCCAAATCTCTATTCAACTCCATATGACATGGCGCTACTAGGTCAAGCGTTGATTCGTGATGTACCAAACGAGTACCGTATTTATTCAGAGCAGAAATATACCTATAACGGGATTACCCAGTACAACCGAAATGGTTTGCTGTGGGATAAAAGTATGAACGTAGATGGTATTAAAACCGGTCATACGAGTAATGCTGGGTACAGTTTAGTTAGCTCTGCAACGGAAGGGAAAATGCGCCTCATTGCTGTGGTTATGGGGACCAAAGATGAAAATGCTCGTAAATCAGAAAGTAAAAAACTTCTGAGCTATGGCTTTAGATTCTTCGAAACCGTTGCGCCACACAAAGCAGGTGAAACATTCGTCGAAGAAAAAATCTGGATGGGTGACAAGGATAAAGTGGCGCTTGGTGTCAATGAAGATACTTACGTTACACTCCCTCGCGGTCAAGCGAAGGATCTCAGCGCAAGCTTTGTTCTTGAAAAAGAGCTCAGAGCGCCAATAAGCCAAGGTGATGTGGTCGGTAAGCTTTACTACCAGCTTGATGGCAAAGACGTGGCTGAATACCCTCTTTTGGCATTAGAGAATGTTGATGAAGGCAGCATATTTAGCCGTCTTTGGGACTACATTATATTACTTTTCAAAGGGTTATTCTGATATCCCTTGTAGAAGATAAAACAAAGCCGCCTTACCGCGGCTTTGTGATTATTGAGTTCCATCAACATTCGCTGTAGTATTCGCCACCGCTAATCGAATTATCAACGGGAGTTTCCATTATGCTGACTATCAACTCTGATGCAAAACTCAAAGACTTACTCGAGTTTCCTTGTTCATTTACCTACAAGGTGATGGGCCACGCAAAGCCCGAACTTCCAGAGAAGGTTCTTGAAGTTATCCAACGTCACGCTCCAGGTGATTACAGCCCACGAGTTAAACCCAGTGCAAAAGGGACTTACCACTCCTTATCGATTAACATTACCGCCACCTCTATCGAACAAGTTGAAATACTGTACAAAGAGCTAGGCGAGATCGATATCGTACGTATGGTTCTGTAGTCCAAAAACCGTGATTGAGATGCCTAGCCTCTCATTTTTTGATTTATTCAATTTTTTTTGAAAGCAGCTTAGGCTGCTTTTTTAATATAAATCATATAGCTAGCATATACCCCATCACACTAAGGACAAATTTATCGTCCTCATTAGTAGTCCATTCGCTGGAAGAAGTTTATAATCCAAAAACTTTATTTATACGGTAGATGAGTCACGCTGATGTTAAATTCGCTTGTTGTAAAACGTCTGGGGCGCCAAGAATACCTTCCTGTATGGGAAGCTATGCATGAATTTACCGATACAAGAACCGAAAGCACACCGGATCAGATTTGGCTTGTCGAACATCAACCAGTTTTTACCCAAGGCCAAGCAGGTAAAGCTGAGCATCTTCTCAATACTGGCGATATTCCAGTGGTACAAAGTGACCGAGGCGGCCAAGTTACCTACCATGGTCCAGGCCAACTGGTGGCTTATTTCTTGATCGATTTGCGCCGCAAAAAATTAGGTGTAAGAGAGTTAGTGACCAAAATTGAACAGATCGTGATCAATACCTTGCAAGCATACCGTATTGACTCAGCCGCAAGACCGGATGCCCCTGGTGTCTATGTCAAAGGGAAAAAAATCTGCTCTCTTGGGTTACGGATCCGTAAAGGTTGTTCGTTTCATGGTTTAGCGCTAAACGTCAACATGGATCTCTCCCCTTTCCTACGCATTAACCCTTGTGGCTATCAGGGTTTAGAAATGGCCCAAGTCAGTGAACTGGGCGGCCCGACAGAACTACAAACCGTAGAAAAACAACTTATAATAGAACTCGTTAACATATTGGCTTACGAGCAAGTAGAATTCAGCACAGAAGCACCTCTTCAAAGGTAAAAAGCATGAGCAAACCGATCCAAATGGAAAAAGGCGTTAAATACCGCGACGCTGATAAGATGGCATTAATTCCTGTAAAAAATATGCCAGCCGCCGAACAAAAAGAAGTTTTGCGTAAGCCCGAGTGGATGAAAATTAAGCTGCCGAGTGATAGCCAACGCATCCAAGAAATCAAATCAGCAATGCGTAAAAATAATCTCCATTCGGTGTGTGAAGAAGCGTCTTGCCCTAACCTAGCAGAATGCTTTAACCACGGAACCGCCACCTTTATGATTTTAGGCGCCATCTGTACAAGACGGTGCCCATTTTGTGACGTTGCTCATGGACGGCCAAATGCCCCAGAGACAAACGAACCACAAAAACTGGCGCAAACCATTAAGGATATGAAGTTGAAATACGTGGTTATCACCTCAGTTGACCGTGATGACCTACGTGATGGTGGTGCCCAACATTTTGCCGACTGTAACCGTGAAATTCGAGCATTAAACCCAGAGATCCGTATCGAAACGTTAGTACCGGATTTTCGTGGCCGAATGGATATCGCCCTTGAACTACTCAAAGATAACCCGCCGGATGTGTTTAACCACAACTTAGAAACCGCACCACGTCTATATCGTAAGGCGCGTCCTGGGGCAAACTATAAATGGTCACTGGAACTGTTGAAGAAATTCAAGCAACAACATCCAAGTATCCCTACCAAATCAGGCATCATGATGGGGCTTGGTGAAACAAAAGAAGAGATCGTGGAAGTATTGAAAGATCTTCGCGCTCACGACGTCACAATGCTGACTCTTGGTCAATATTTAGCACCGAGTCGCCATCACCTGCCAGTTGAACGCTACGTTCCACCGTCTGAATTTGACGAACTTAAAGAGATCGCACTAGAGCTTGGATTTACTCACGCCGCCTGTGGCCCGTTCGTACGTTCCTCCTATCATGCGGATATGCAAGCCAAAGGGCTAGAAGTGAAATAACCACACAGCACAAGTTCAATCAAGCCGATGTTCACTCATCGGTTTTTGAGACTCTGCTCGGTTAATGATTGAAGCTTGAATATTGATTCTATGTTCTATAGGCTAACGACATAGAAAATAGATAACAAAGCTAGGGATTTATTAATATGAAAACGATCAGTACATTAGCACTTGTTACAGCCACTTTAATGGCCGGTTGTGCATCTAATACTCAGCAAGATAACTATCGTGAAGCCTCCTTTGAGCTTTGTAATACTGAAGTCAACATTTACTCTGTGAGTGATGATGGCCGCGTTCGTATTGTCTGCGCTGACGGCTCTAAGTTTGCCTTAAATAGCGAAAAGACACTTGATACTATGCGCAATATTAATATTGAGTATTGTGATGGTGAAGGTTTAGGCAAATTTAACGAGAGCACTAAATATTACTCTTTTCAATGTAAGTCAGGCACATTGCTCAGCATTGCAAAATAATTCTGCAGAGCACATTCAACAGCAAGAGACCACTTTTCTTATTGGTGCTCAATAAAATAAATAATGATCAAATAAAAAAGCTCCTGAATATTAGGA
>NZ_CAWNIB010000070.1:0-7763 GCF_963874405.1 Vibrio sp. V08_P9A1T1 | reverse complement strand
TCAATTAGCCTTGCTCAATCTTCAGTTGATGATGAACGGTTGCTCGCCTCATTAATCGAACGAGGTGTGATATGTGAAGGGCTGACATCAGAACAGCAACAACAAGCACTTGCCCTTTATCTACAAAGAAAACACCACAAAGAAAAGTCTCTCAATTCGACAACTCATCAAGAAGAAGCATGTATTTCTCCGCCGAAGAGCGACTAAATCGCCCGTTCAATCTTCACTGAATAACACTCAGAAAACTTGCCTAGATAAGAATATACCAGCCACTCATTGCGTCCATGAATTCTATTTTATGGCGATGAAAGCCATTTATTCTCTATAGCGCTCAGTCGTATGGAAATCAGTTCAGTGAAATTGTTAATACCATAAATACAGAAAGAAAAATAAGGAAAGCAGATGAAACACATAAGGAAAACCTTGCTTGCGTCAGCAATGGTAACACTATTTAACGTCAGTGCTTATGCGCACACCCCGATTGATTTAGGGGTAGTCAATGAAGATAAACTCATTGAAATGTTAGTGCGTAACGGTGTTGTGGATGGCAATGCTACCGATGCAATCAAGCGCGATGCCTTGGATCGTTATTTAGAGCAGAAAATCAAATCGGGCTTCCACGGCGATGCGCAATTTGGTAAGCAAGCTCTTGAGCAACGCGCACGGGTATTAAAAACCATTGAAAAACAAAAAGGCCACCAAAAAGCCAGCGTTTTTGCTCTCGATATCAGCACCAAACGCACCGATAAGGTATTAGCGCTTTTAATTGATTTTCCCGATTTACCTTGGAACGATAACCGCCTGACCAAAGAGCATACTGAAATGCTCTATGCCAGCTACAATCCACCTCACTATCAAGATCTGCTTTTTTCCGATGCGGGCTATGCAGGCCCTAATGGAGAAAATTTCATCTCGATGCGTCAGTATTATGAAAGCGAGTCTGGGCAAAGCTACAGTGTGGCCGGGCAAGCCGCAGGTTGGTATCGCGCGTCTAAAAACGCCGCGTTTTACGGGGGCAACTCGGCAACAACAGACAAAGATATGAATGCGCAAGAGTTGGTACGCGAAGCACTGAACCAACTGGCGCAAGACCCTAGTATTAATCTGGCCGATTACGATATTGAAGATCGTTACGATTACAATGGTAATGGCAACTTCCGCGAACCGGACGGCGTAATCGATCACTTGATGGTGTTCCATGCATCCGTTGGTGAAGAAGCTGGCGGCGGTGTGCTTGGACCTGACGCCATATGGTCCCACCGTTATAATCTCGGCCAACCTTATGTCCTTCAAGGCACAAAAAGTACGCTTCCAGATCGCTTTAACGGCCAATATGCCGCCTTTGATTACACCATGCAACCGATTGATGCGGCCGCTGGGGTTTGCGCACACGAGTATGGCCACGATTTAGGTTTGCCTGACGAATACGATACCCAATACACAGGTAAAGGTGAGCCAGTTTCCTATTGGTCCATCATGTCTTCTGGCAGTTGGGCCGGAAAAATTGGCGGAACACAACCGACGGCATTCAGCTCTTGGTCTAAACAGTTCTTACAAAAAGCGGTCGGTGGTCGTTGGATCAATGACGATCAAATTTCGATTGCAGAGTTAGAGAAAAATCCTCGCGTATTTACCCTATTCCAAACCACTGACAATGCTCGACCAAATATGGTGAAGATTGATTTACCACTGAAGCGTGTTGATGGGGTGAAGCCTTATCAAGGTTCGTCCGCTTTTTATTCAAACCGAGGCGATGATCTGAAAAATAGCATGTCTCGTAAGCTTTCTATCCCTGCAGGTGAACAAGCTACGCTGAATTTTAAAGCATGGTATCAGATTGAAAAAGACTACGACTTTGCACGCGTACTGATCAATGGTAAAGCGATTGCAGGTAACATCACCACCATGGATGACCCGTACAATACAGGGCTTGTACCTGCTATTGCTGGTCAGTCGGATGGCTGGGTCGATGCGATATTTGACGTCTCCCAGTGGGCAGGCCAAGAAGTGACACTCAGCTTTGACTATGTCACTGATGGCGGCTTAGCCATGGAAGGTCTTTACCTTGATAACCTACAGTTAGAGGTCGACGGGCAGCAAACCCTTATTGATGATGCCGAAGGAACATCCACCTTCGCCTTTAAAGGTTACACCACCAACAATGGCTTCCATGAAGCGCCACACTATTATTTACTGCAATGGCGTAGCCACAATGACGTAGACCAAGGCTTAGCCAATATCAAACGCATGGGCCAGTTGATGACTTTCGAACCCGGCCTACTGGTTTGGTATGTGGATGAATCTTACACGGATAACTGGGTAGGTAACCACCCAGGTGAAGGTTGGTTAGGTGTCGTCGATGCGGATCAAAACGCATTGGTTTGGTCAAAAACTGGTGAGGCCGCACAAACGCGCTTCCAAGTGCGAGATGCAACCTTCTCATTGCAAGATCAAACACCTCTACGCTTAGTCGCTGCCGATGGTGATGTGCTCGAAGACACAAGCTTAATCGGTAATGGTAATTTCTCTGATGGCGCGGATTACAGCTCACCATTAGTACCAGATGCTGGGCGTAAGTTAACGGAATTTGGCTTGATGATCGACATCCTCAACCAAAGCCAAGACAATGAGTACGGCGTAATTCGCTTATCAAAAGTCAGCGAACAAAACCAAGCTCCTGTCGCCAACTTTGAGCTTAAAACCGACAGTTTATCCGTCAGCGCTTTCAACTACAGCTATGATGAAGATGGCGAGCTAGTCAGTTACGCATGGGATTTTGGTAACGGCCAAATGAGCAGTGAAATGGCGCCAAGCTGGAGCTACACCAAAGCAGGGCAATACACCGTAAGCCTAACCGTAACGGATGATAAAGGCGCAATCAACACCACAACGCGCACAATACAGGTTGAAGTGCCTAACGCATTACCGCAAGCCAGTGCTAAATATATCCACCTTGGACGCTGGGTAACGATGTGGTCAACCAGCAGCGATAGCGATGGGCGTATTGTCGATACGGAATGGACCCTGCCGAATGGAAAAATAAAACGTGGCAAACTCTTCACCGCCATTTTCCCAAGCTCTGGAAAACATGAAGTGAAAATTAAAGTGATGGATGACAAAGGTGCAACAGTGACTAACACCATTGTGGTTAATTTGTAACCACCTATTCTATTTTCTCTTAGAGAACTTGAGCGCGGCTTCGGTCGCGCTCTTCTTTATTGGATAAACAGAATTAAAGCGATTGATCACGTAACCTTTCCAACGCCTCGACGCGTTTGAGTTGTTTGACCTCAAACGTTTGGGTACGCAGTTGCGTAATTTGCTGATTTTTTTCATCTTGGCTCAAGCGTGTATTTTCAAGCACCGCCGAACGCTGTTGTAGATAGTTTTCGAGATGCTGAGAAAACTGCTCTCGCTGCTCACTAAGCTGCGTTAACCGCTGTGCTCCTTGTTCGCCAACCAACTCGTTCCAAGCTAAGTATTGCTCTTGCGTGGACAAATGGCGACTCGCGTTGAGTGCTGGCAGTAGTTGTACATTGCGTTCACTGCGCTGAATGTATTCTGGCTGCTGTGCTAATAACGTTTGCCACTGCTGCTGCTCATCATATGAATCTACTGCTTGAGATTTAATGCGCAGCTTTTCTAATGCTAAATTTCGCAACGCATTCTCTTCACCAAACAGCATACTTTGCTGATCAACGTTAAAAAATTGACTTTGTATTTTCAGTAACTGCTGATTGATCTCAGCTAAGGTAGCAAGATCGAGATTGGCGATGGAAGCATTAGCCTCTAACTCAGCTAATGCTTGTTTGTATTGGATAAACTGTTCAAAAAGCATTGGATCGATCACCACGCCCTCATCTTGCTCAGCATGCTGGGCAATGCGCTGCTTAACCTCAGGCAATGAGCTCTCTCCTAATGTAGAGATAAAATAGTGAATTAAATCAAGACTCGATGCACTGTCTATCTGCGTATCTTGTTGAGATGACGTTTGTAACGCGCTCTGTGGTGATACTGGCTTTTGTAGAAAAAGCACCGCACCGATGCTCCCCAAGATGATCACGATAAAACCAAATAGTGCGGGCTTTTTCATAGCCAATCCTTATAAAGTTTGATGTTTCAAAACTTGAAGTTATAAACCTCGAAACTATAGACCTCGAAGTTATAAACCTTGAAGCTTCAATCGATTAGCGTGCTGGCGATACAAGGTAACGGGGTCAGTTTCAAAAAGGTGGTGTATCCCAAGCAAGCCGTTGATTTCATCTAAGTGGTTCATTTGGTAATCATCGCGGATCACCTTACCCAAGTGAGTACTACATACGCCGACTAAACCATCATTAGGGCCATTAAAGGCAAGTCCAGTCAACATCATCGCAGCATCAGTTGGGTCAAGGAGGTTGGTAAAGGTCGCAGATCCTGTCCACGAATAGTAATAAACACCATTGTCAGCCAGTAATTCACCATCACCACATTCACTGCTTGGAACGCCTTCTGGGTAGTGTTGATTAAACGCTAGCGAACCTTGGGTAGTTAAAGCTTCTAAGGAAGCTAAAGGATCTTGATCTAGGTTACTTCCCCCAGAAAGAAGGCCAACCAAACCCGCCAATCCTTGCGCCATTTTGACGGCAATCGCTTCAGAAATGGAGCCCTCTTTAATGTGCCCACGCACTAAATCTGCCACAATTGAGCCTTTATTCACGCCACCAATGCTAGTCACAGACGCCATAAGATCGGGCCGAACTGATGCAACATAGCGAGCCGTTGGCCCGCCATGACTATGGCCAATCAGGTTAACTTTTTGAGCGCCCGTGGCAGCTAAAAGTGACTCCACTTGTTGCAATAGTTGTTCACCTCTCAGCTCTGAGCTGTTGGTTGCTGAGACTTGAGCCACGTAGACCTTTGCGCCATCTTTCGTCAGTGATTGCGGAATGCCGTAGAAATAATCGACTCCGGCCAGTGTATCAAAACCAAATAAGCCATGAACTAACACAATAGGGTACTGGGTTTGGGTATAGCCTGTCTTACTTAACGCCACCGTGCTGGTTGCCGCCAGCGCCGTGGTACTCAGCAGACAAAAAGCAGCAATAATAATCGTTCTTTTCAAAGTAAATTCCTTCTTATTGTAGTGCCTGGTTTAGGCGCGGCATACATCTAGCCTACCGTTACCACACCAGAGATTAGACCTCTGAGGAGCACCCTAACTGTAGAAGAAAAGCACTTTATTTCATGTCATCTTGCCAGCTTCGTGAATGAATCGAAAAAAACAACAGATAAAATTAACATTACATTAACAAAAAGAGCACTCACGTTTTAGCTAATTAAGCCAAAAGCATGAGCGCTCTTTACTACTCAATCATGAACTGATTGCGCTATTTTATAATAAATTGAATACCATCGGCTAACCAACCTTCAGACCAAACCTTGACTTGTCGAATGGCCGATCCGGCTGGCAACTCAAACACTTCATCGTGTGTGCTTATTGCAGAGCCTTTTGACCCCACCACTTTGGTTGAACCATCATCAAGCTTAAAAGCCATACGGAGTAAATGGTTACCACCGTACTTGAACTCACCGGAAGTCACGGTTATTTGCGTAACACGTTTCAGATCAATTTCAGTCAAACTACCACTTTCACCACCTTGCGTCGCATTGGCTTGCGTACCAATCGCATCGATCGCAGCGCCATGACGAATATAGAGTATTCCTGCTTGGCCAACATCTTGCAACGCCAGTGAACCCGACGTAAACCCAAATACGACCGATTCATTATCTGACTTGAATACATTGCTATAAGCAGTAATGGTGCGCACACTCACTTGATCATTGTCATCAGCATACAAGCCTAATTCTCCACTTGTTTTGTCATGACCAAGCAGCTCATGAGAGAAAACATTACTCAGCTTATCGCTGTTTTCTACCCATTCCCAACGCTGACTTAAACTCGAACTACAGGTTTGTAATTGACCCAGTGATTGTCCATCCAAACATTGATGGATGTCGTTTGCACTCACATAGCGACCTAACTGATCATAAATAAACGATTGTGAGTTTTTGGTTTCATCACAGCTTGAGGCAGAGAGTACGCCATTATCAGCCACATCAACGCAACGATTATTAAAGCTGCCTAATTGCAAATTCACTGGACGACCGCCCGTGAATACTGGGTGCTCCCAATCCACTGTAAAACTGGCACTTTTGCTCACTCTGCGACGCGTCGTATTTTCAAAACCATGGTAGGACTGATGCCCACCTACAACATAATAATGCTTATAAGCACCGTTATAAATAGGACGGATATTGACCGAAGAGTCAATGGTGAACTCCGTTGTCCCCGTCGCATTGGGAGCGGCTTTATAGATCACATCCATTTTTGGTACAAAGCTTGCATAACCAATCGGGTTAATGCGGTTGGTATCCACAGGGTAAGTATTGACCCATATTGCATCCGTAGAGCGATTCATCATCGATTCGGCGGTCGCATATTGGCTACGATTCCATTTGAAGCTGACGTTTTGCGCGTTATTAGTGCTACGTTCAACACGGTAATCATGCGTTTTAAAGGTTAACCAACGACTTTGGTTGTAGCTAGCATTAGCTTCTAACTTTCCTTTAGGCCCATCAGCACTAACCTCGACACCACCACTCACCCCTAGCTGGAAGCCGGATACCTCTTTTACCTCATATTCGGCATTGAGATTTTCTCTCGGGAACGTTTTTAAGATCTGCGCTTTGTTGTTCGAAGAGTTAAATACAAATTGATAGTCTTGAGCGATGGCATCAGTCGACCAATCTCGGAAATAAGCATCTAATGTCAGGTAATCAGCACCCGATTGACGATAATCAAGACGGTCATTGAGATGGATCCCCGCCCCCGTTGTATCATCATCTAAGCTGATGCGAACAATTTTCGCGTCCGGTGTCGCAGAGCCAATGGTGCCATATTGCAATGAACGCTCTAGGTTAACTCTATAAATCAACGAGATATTAGGGTTATCGCAAAATACTCGCGTGCCTCGATCCCAAAGATGTGAGTTATTAAACGTACATTCATTATCAGTAATAGGCCGATTAACATTCAAATAAAACGCAACGTGTGGCAGAGAATTTGTCTCCGAAACACTACTTGACAGCGCGTTGGCCGTACTGCGACGCTGGCGAGAATGAGTCATTTTAGCGGCTTCCAACAAACGAATGTTGGGATCATTCTCATCATCTAGTGGTGTGAACAGTAATTCTCCCTTGTGTTCACTGATGATCAAAAAGTCACTGGCAAACGCTAACCCTAGTTTTTTCCTGAAGCGTGTTTTCGCTTCAGCCTTTTGCGATTCATCTTCAATCATACTGAAATCGACAAAATAGCGCAGATCCTGATTCAATACATCGTCACGGATCTGAGCTAGTGCTGGTGGCTCAACCTCTTCTTGTAGCCAGTAGCTTGCATTGAGGTAGTTGATTTGGCTGTCATCCTGAAGCTCACTGAACATTTCAATGGCCAAACCTTGCGGCTGATACACATCAGCTTGAGCGGTGTTCCATACCAAGACTGACATAATGGCAATAGCGCTGAGTGCTTTTCTTCTGTTTATTAGCATATAAACCTCTAAGCATTTTTATTGTTATCACGGTATTTAAAAGAAAATAAATACCCATTTTTTATTTTTTCAGGCCACAAAAGAAAAGGACATTAGTTTTTTGGCACTTTTGTGGTGAATTATTAATAGTTCTAAAAATAAAGAACACAAAGAGAAAATATCTTTAATGTG
>NZ_CAWNIB010000069.1:0-7801 GCF_963874405.1 Vibrio sp. V08_P9A1T1 | reverse complement strand
GATATCGGTTTATACCGTTAATTCAATGTGTAGAGATGTAAAAGCCGACGGATTAAATAGTCGGCTTTTTTGTATTTAAAATTTACTAGTTTCACTGCTCATGAAAACAACGGTTTCCGAAAAACAAAGGCGCAAACTAAGTTGCGCCTTTGTTTTATTCGTCAATGGCTATTATTTTTTGCGACAGTATTCAGCAATGATATACATCGATTGGCCATTGGCTTTACCAGAGATCAACTTAGGATCGTCGCTTAAACTGATACCGCGAACCACAGTACCCTGTTTAATGACTTGGCTTGAGCCTTTGATAGGGAGATCTTTAATGATGGTCACGTCGTCGCCTTTTTTCAGTTCTACGCCATTCACATCACGAGGCTTTTCTGCATCATCATCCATACCAATTTCAGCCCATTTTGCAGCTTCTTCTTCAAGATACATCATATCAAGTAGGTCTTGAGCCCAACCCTCAGTGGCCGCAAGGCGCTTAAGTTGACGCCACGCCAGTACTTGAACGGGTTGCTCTTGGCTCCACATGCTGTCGTTCAAACAACGCCAATGGTTCACATCTACTGTTTCTGGGTTCTCAATTTGGCCTTTGCAGACATCACACAACATAACGGCATGGTCAACAGTAACCATAGTGTGTGGCGCTACCACAAATGGAGCTAATGGAGATTCTGATGAACAAAGCTCACATTTTGATTGGCTGCGTTCAAGTAAAGTTGCTTCAGTAGACATAGTACCCACCTTGTAAAAATATGTAAGCGCGTATTATCCACGTTACGACTGGAATTAAAAGGGGAGATGGCAAAAAGCTTGGTATTCGTGAGGGAATTGAACTAAGTCATCTTCAATAGTAAGAAAACGGGCATCGTGCTTTACGCTGTTATTGCTCAAAGGCATAATGAACGCCGTTTTTATGTTTGTATGTAGGTATCACTGTGGAACTCCTTTCCGCTCCATTTTTAGGAAAATCACTTCGTCTCGAAGGTTCAATGTCAGGCTGGCAGCAACTCTATTGGGATAATCAACTGGTCGCGCAATGCGATGCGACAGGGAATATCGAGGCGACAACGACCCATAGATTTCAGTTGTTAAGTGGTGAAACGCCGATCCAGTGTGAGCTGAATGTCGAGCTGAGTTGGCAGCCTTTTAAACTTCGTTATCAGGCATTAGTCAATGGTGACATTGTCACGCAAGGTGAGCGTTCAGAAAAAGACATTGAAAAACAAACACCATATAGCCCGCCAAAGCCGGAGCGACGTTTTAGCCTTATCGGCCTAGTATCGCTTGGCATGAAAGCACTGAAAAGTGCCAAGCTGATTAAAGTTGTTCTGGCGTCAGCAAGTATCGCAGCCTATTCGTGGTTATTTTCCTTCCAGTTTGCTATGGCGCTTATTGCCTGTTTGGTGTTCCATGAATTTGGTCATATCAAAGCGATGAAGTATTTTGGTATGAAGACTAAAGGCATTTATCTCATTCCATTTCTTGGTGGCTTGGCATTAAGTGATGAAAAAATCAATACACGTTGGCAAGATGTAGTGATCTCAATTATGGGGCCATTTTTTGGTTTGCTGCTCTCGGTTGTGCTGGTTGTCGTGTACTGGATCACAGGAGAGATATTTTTTGCCGGCCTTGCTGTTTTTAATGCCTTTCTCAATCTCTTCAATCTATTGCCTATATTGCCGCTTGATGGTGGTCACGTGTTAAAAAGCATCAGCTTTTCTATGAACAGCACTTTGGGGATTGCGTTGTGTGCTCTTGCCGCGATCGCTGGTGTCATTTTGAGCTATTGGCTTGGATTAACCCTGTTCGGCTTTTTATTGATTATGGGCAGCATTGAAATTGTGATGGAATGGAAGCAGCGTCATCAAAGTCATTTGCTACCTCTGAATCGATATGGACAAATTGTAGCTTCACTTTGGTATGTCAGCTTAGTGGCTGCACTTATCGCTATTATTTGGGGTTTTGCAACGACAGGGGATGAGCTGCTACAACTGCCATTACGCATTTTAGGTACTTGATTCGGTACGTTGACACTTGTAAGCCATGTATCAGAGCATTTTTTGTGCTCATCTTTAAGCGCTTAAATGACATCTTTGTATGAAGAGGCTTCTTAGCACCGATAAACTGCTAATGACAACACTGCAGTTAATATTTATGAGCGATCGGATCTGTCTCGAAAATGTGTAGTTGGCAGGATCTCAATCGCTGGAACTGACTGATTACTCGCTGCAAGTTGTTACTGTTTAAGTATAGAATGAATCTCTTTTACGATGAATGAGACAAAAAAGCATGGATATTTGGAAGAAGCCTATCGATTTAATAACGTTAAACGCCACCTCCAAAAACACCTTGATAGAGCATCTCAATATTATTTATACCGATTATACTGATCACTCTTTGTCTGCGACCATGCCTGTTTGTCACTTTACCCATCAGCCGCTTGGTATGCTGCATGGTGGCGCCTCGGTGGTACTTGCGGAAACCCTAGGTTCAGTTGCCGCGAACTTCAGTGTGGATCAAGAACACTATTGTGTAGGGTTAGACATTAATGCTAATCATGTTCGCGCCATGCGAGAGGGGATGGTTATAGGAACAGCGACACCTATCCATCTTGGTATTTCAACGCAAGTATGGCAAATCAATATCACTGATGAGCGCGAACGTTTGGTGTGCACCAGCCGTTTGACGGTCGCAGTACAAAAAATTCGTAACCGTTCTCAAGCTATCAAGGTTGATTTATAAAATGGTGATTGAATTTTCAGGTGGAAAAATCATCGTAACACCCCATGAATTAGTGGTACGAGTATTGGGTGATCTCGCCATCACGCTACAAGCCCAAGCCGATGCTGTTCAGCTCATTGGGAGAGGGGCGAATGTCATCTCTGTAAATTGCTCAGAAAGTAAATGGTCGATTAAGTTGGACAACGAAGAGCAAATTCAGCAACTTTCTCAACAACTCGGCTGTAATATTCTTTAAACAGTGATTAAGACTATTGCATAACCAATATAAAATGAGGAAACTATCTCTGTTTTTTATAAACTGAGATTTCCTCTTTATGAGTAGCCCACGACTTCGCGTTCAATTTGAATCCTTATTTGAGCACTTTAACGGCCAAGATGTTGGTGTCCAGCTAGAAGAGATCACCGAGATCCTTTTCTGCACACGCCGTAATGCGCGTATTGTTCTAAATAAAATGGAGGATGAAGGCTGGATAGAATGGCGTCCTGCGGCGGGGCGTGGAAAATTATCCGATCTCATTTTTAAACGTAGTCGCAGTGATGTCAGTGAAAACCTTGCGCGTCGATACTTGGATGAAGGTAAAATTGGCCATGCATTTTCAGTACTGGATCAAGATGCGGCGAAACTGACGCAAGTGATCCAAAGCTATCTTGGTGTTCAGCATCAAGAAGGTCTGCAAGTCATACGGTTGCCTTATTATCGCCCGCTTTCAATGCTAAACCCGCTAAAATCCATGCGTCGATCTGAGCAACATATCGTAATGCAAATTTTTAGTGGATTAACGCGGCTAGATGAATATGAACAGTTGCAGCCAGATCTCGCTCATACATGGGAATCGGTGACAGCAACACATTGGCGTTTTTATCTTCGCCCAGGGGTTCGTTTCCACAATGGTGATTTGCTTACCACCGACGGTGTTATCCAAAGTTTGTGGGAATTGCGATTTCTGAACTTATTCTCCCATCTTGATAGGATCAGCTCGCCCTCCAACTGGGTTATCGATATCTTTTTACAAAAAGCGGATAGTCGCTTACCGCTTCTTTTATCTGAGTCATGTGCCAAGATTTTACTACCAGAGTCCAATCGTAGTGATAATTTTGATTTAATGCCGATTGGTACTGGCCCTTACAAAGTCATTTTAAATGATGAAAAACGCTTAGTTTTGCAAGCGTTTGATGGATATTTTGGATTTAGGCCTTTGTTAGACCGGGTCGAAGTGTGGGTGATTGACGAAGTACATTCTTCGATGGTTTTTCCTAGCTTATCGCATCCGATAAAAACAAAGCGAGGTTCATTTACAGAAGACGTGGATCTTGATCCTGGCTGTACTTACTTGTTACTCAATCGAAAAAATGGCGTCGCCGCGGATGTAAATTGGGCTCGCTACCTCACCAATAAGCTCAGTACTCTCAACCTATTTCGTCAATTACCAGAAGACAAAGTGGTCGAGTTGGGGGTGTTACCTGCCTATGGCCTGAAACCGGGCTGGTATCATCAGTCATCGGGAGATGTTGCCGCCACACCGCCGGGCGAGCGTTCGATCACCATTGCATATCATGCTCAACATCCTATGTTTCCAAGCTTAGTGAAAACAATACAACAGCTATTAAAAGAAGATGGAATTTCGGTGGAGCTTGTTAAATATGATTTGACGGTTGAAGACACCGATGCTGTCGATGTTTGGGTCAAACCGATGGGAATTGCCAACCATAGAGAAGATGCGTTAGCAGGATGGTTACTTGATTACAGTGATATCGAGCATTTAAGCCGCGCTGAAGATTTTTCGTATTGGTGCCAGTTAGTGGATGAATGGCGCGCCGATCCAAATGCTATATTTCCGGCCAAAGAGATTGGCAAGTCTTTGATAGAAAAACAGCAAATTATCCCGATGTTCCACTGTTGGTTAGGGATAAGCAAAGATCAATGTGGTGCATTACAAAACGCGAAATGCAACGCGTTAGGCTGGTTTGATTTTAGCAATGTTTGGGTTAAACCAGAGTTATAACAAATCACAGTGATACCCAAACGACTTGGAGTTACAAGTAGGCGGCTTGTCAGTGGCCGATAAAATAAGCTAAGACTAAACAGCAGAATCTAAATTATCCGTTGTTGCCGTCATTTCTGGCGGCAACAAGTATCAAGAATTATGACGTTGGTTTGATTACGCCGCAGCTAACAATTTCTGCTGATGAGCCAAGTATTCATCGTACGTACCTTGGAAGTAGACCAACTGTTTGTTTTTCACATCCATGATCGAAGTGGCCAGCGAAGAGACAAACTCGCGATCGTGGCTAACAAAAATCAGTGTCCCCGTGTAGGACTTTAACGCGTTATTGAGTGCTTCAATCGCTTCCATATCCATGTGGTTGGTTGGCTCGTCCATGATCAGCACGTTGATATCTTGCATCATTAGTTTGCCAAATAGCAGACGGTTCTTCTCACCACCCGAGCAGTTTCTTGCTTTCTTATTCACATCATCAGCTGTAAAGAGTAGTCGGCCAAGAATGGCACGCACCATCAAATCATCATGTTTTACGGTGCGCCACTGCGAGATCCAATCAAAGATAGTCAGATCGTTATCAAAATCGACAGTACTGTCTTGAGGGCAATAGCCAATGGAGGCGTTCTCAGACCATTTCACCACACCTTGGTTGGCCTGAAGCTCTTTGACTAAGCAGCGTAGAAAGGTCGTTTTACCGACGCCGTTTTCACCAATTACCGCCAAACGCGAGCCCGCCTCAAGCAGCAGATTGCCACCGTTGAAGAGCTGTTCATCGCCAAAAGCGTGGCCGAGATTTTGTAGTTCAAGTGCAAGGCGATGCAGTTTCTTTCCTTCACCAAAATCAATCGAAGGACTGATGCGGCTTGAGGATTTCACTTCATCAAGCTTGATCTTGTCCATTTTTTTTGCGCGTGAGCTAGCCTGTTTTGCTTTTGAAGCATTGGCACCAAAGCGGTTAACGAAGTCTTGCAGTTCGTTGATCTCGGCCGCTTTTTTCGCGTTGCCAGAGAGTAACTGCTCTCGAATCAAGCTTGACGCTTCAAGAAAATACTCATAATTACCCGGATAAATACGCAGTTCACCGTAATCAATATCAGCCATATGGGTACACACTGAGTTCAAAAAGTGACGGTCATGGGAAATAATAATCATGGTGCATTTACGCTGATTAAGTTCTTCAGCCAACCAACCAATGGTGTGGATGTCTAAGTTGTTGGTTGGCTCATCGAGCAGCAAAATATCTGGGTTGGCAAACAAGGCTTGCGCCAACAAAACGCGCAGTTTCCAACCAGGAGCCACTTGCTGCATCAAGCCAAAATGAAACGATTCCTCAATTCCCGCTTTTAACAAAATATCACCCGCGCGACTTTCGGCGGTGTAACCATCCATTTCAGCGTATTCGCTCTCAAGCTCGGCGACTTTCATGCCGTCGGCTTCGCTCATCTCGGCTAATGAATAAATGCGGTCACGCTCTTGCTTGATCTCCCAGAGTTTACGGTCACCCATAATCACGGCATCAATTACCGTGTATTGTTCGAAAGCAAACTGATCTTGGCTCAACACACCCAATTTTAGCCCTGGTGTAATGGAGACGTTGCCTGAGCTGGGAGTTAACGCGCCACTCAAGATCTTCATGAACGTCGATTTACCACAGCCGTTAGCGCCAATCAAACCGTAGCGATTGCCGTTACCGAATTTTGCAGAAATGTTTTCAAATAAAGGCTCAGCGCCAAATTGCATGGTGATATTTGCGGTAGAGATCAAGAGAGTTTTCCTAGGTATTCAGTTTAGCGAATCAGTGATGTGCAGACGCCAAATCAACAGAACATAAACAATGGTTAAATAGGCGGCGAATTATACAGAGTTATTACAAAAAGAACAGATGTGAGAGATAGCTCACAGACGGAAATTGCTCAACGTCGAATTGCCTATCGTTATTGGGGAGAAATGGGTGAATAAAAAACACGCTTCACCACATTTTACAGAATGAAGACTAGTATATGCACATTCACTTTTATCATTAAAGGGATTTTAACAAGGTGCCACCAGCTCACTGTAGCCCGTTTGATTATCAAATTCTCGCTCAAACACTAAGTCAGGGTAGGAATGTAAAATCAGCTCTGCGGTAGTATTGACAAGACAACCATCCAAAAGATGACCACCGATCACTTTGCCTGTTTTATCTGCAACCGCAATGTGCAAGTGTTGATGAGATGCGGTTAGCGTGCCTATCAAAGAGACAATTTCAAATGCGTCAACAAGGTGTAGCTCTGAAGAGCCATCAGCGAGGCGGATGCGCATTTCAGATAGGCACCCGACACAAGAAGCGATATTACCCGCTTGTATGTTCTCTTGCTTTATCAACGCGGCAATAGATTGCTTTAAGTCGTGGCCTTTTATTAAGCGAGACACTGTCACTTTTATCATGGAGCATTTCCCTTAAGCAATATCAATAACGATTCTAAGGCAGCATTAATGTCGTCATAACGCTTAGCTTTTCCCATTACACGAATTCCTTGCATCTGGACCAGTACCAGTTTTGCCAATTGATTTGCATCCAGCAATGTACCAATTTGTTTTTGCTCCTGGGCGTTTCGTAGTGCGTGACTAATAACGGCTAGTAACTGGTCAAAAAGTTGTTGGCCTTTTGCTAACACATACTCATCTTGCCCTGCGTGTTCAATCAGGGCGTTTTGCATGAAGCATCCCGATGAACTTGTTTTTTGCAATTTTGCAAATTCTTTAAGAAAAGCAGTCAATTCTTCAAACGCTGAGTTCGTTTGGTTAAGTTCAGCAAGGCGAGGGAGTGGTACTGATACCAGATATTTATCCAATGCTTCGTAATAGAGCGTTTTTTTATCACCATACGCATTATAAAGGCTAAAACGGTTAATTTTCAGCGTATCAATTAGATCGGAAATGGCGGTATTGGAGTACCCTTTTTTCCAAAACAGATCCATTGCCACAATCAGTTTTTCCTCTCTATCGAAATTACTTTTACGAGCCATAATTAAGTTTCTCTACAAAAATTGTTGACTGATCGTTTATAAAAC
>NZ_CAWNIB010000068.1:0-7843 GCF_963874405.1 Vibrio sp. V08_P9A1T1 | reverse complement strand
CTAGGTATTGAAGAGTCTCTATTTCTCGAGTTTAAAGAGAAAATGAACACTCTTGGTTTTTTTGATGTAAAGGAAGCGACATCTTTCTTGCGTCTTTTTTATTTATTAAATGGTGATGAGACTCTCTGCAATCAGTTTGTTCAACAGATACAAGCTGAATTTAAAAACAACCTTATTGAATCATATGCAGAAATTTGGAAATTACATCGTGACTTTGACGGCTCAGCAAAGATGCGCAAAGATCTCAGCAGTTTTTATAAAGAAACTTTTATAGCAGCGCTCCATCGTTACTGTAACCGTCATGCTCCTCTTTTAGATAAAGATGAATATCTTGTATCAGAGCTTAATGGTTATAAAACAGCAGTTTCTCTTGAAGTAAAACCTGATTTCACTGCAATACAAAATAACGCTCTCAAAAAAATTGGTGTGTTCAATGCATATATTAAAGTAGATGATAATCCACTTAAGCCAATGCCAATCAGTGTTAAGTTACTAGAGCTATTAGTGAAGATTGGCCAAGGCTATCGACCAAATAAGCATGATAAAAATGCAGTCCTCTTACTTGATGAAGCATTGGAGCAGATGTTGGCGGTCGCCAATCGAAAAGACATCCTGTTTATTCTGAAAGCGAACAAGCGTTACAAAATTGTAAGAGAAGAAAGTGACTATTTCGAAGTGAGTGGTATGCACTAATGACGACAGATAACTTCGCATTACCCATAAAATCCGGCTTGCCGCAAACGGCAGCGGACAAGTTCCAAAACAAGAATACCCTTAACAGCTATATTCCCATTCGTACCAAGGGCAATGATTTTGACTGGTCATCCGTCGTAGGTTTAGTGCTGCGTGGTTTGCTTCGCAAAAAGATCGAGAAATACAGCTACCAAGATTTTATCGCCGATTGCAAAGCCAATTTACAGAACAAACTCGGTGAAGAAGGCTTTTGGGATGTACTTGAGGATATGTATTTCACCAATCAGGATATCTTTTCGGTAAGCCCCGAGTTTCTGTTGTTTAAGAGCCAGAAAAGTGAGTGTAAAGCGGGTGATTTTCGCGTGGCGTCTCTATTCATCAACCTGTTAAATGGTCGACAAATTGAGCAGTTTGATGCCAACTTAAACTTCATCGAGCAAGAGTTTTTGCAAACACTGCGTTCAAAAACCAAGCCAGATAATGACAAATTATTACGTGCTGACGAGTTGCCTTATTTGCCCTACATCGCAGAAGCGTTTAAACGTGACCTAGAGTTTCTCACTCACTGTCCGAAGTACCTGCTAGATGAGTTCGAGAAATTCTTAGCGTTTTATGGATTTGCTTATACCGCGCAGCTGAGCCTATCGCTGGCGGATTGGAAAACCTGTGAAGCCCCAACCGCGAAACCGCTTTATTTTATCATGGATCATGAACGGGCCAGTGGTGAACGCATCCATATTAAAAAGCACGGCTATAAGCTCTTTAGTGAATCTTCGTTCAAGCTGTTTCCGTTTCTTTCTATGTTGGAAAACCTTCAACCAAACGCAGAAGAATCAAAAAAACCGTTGTGGCATTTGGCAAGAGATATCGAAAGATCCAGTAGGGAAGATCTCGCTGAGAAAATAAAAAACTATTCGCTGATGTTCAGAGCCAATCGCAACTTAGATACCGCGATACCTGAGAATGCAACAACCGCCATCGACTGGCTAGAGTACGCTCTTAAGCTTGCTGAAGAGCAGTTTAGAGACCCTAAAACCGACCGCCCAAGCATTATCAAAAAGTACATGTCTGAGGTTGAGAAAAACATGGCCAAGGATTTTGTTCAAGTCCGTGGTCGCTCTGGTCGAGTGTTAGTACTCACTCAGGACCACATTATTTTGCTGACTAACTTGGTCGTGGGTAAAGAGGAAAAGCTTCGCTTCCATGAGCTGATACTTGGCTTTCAGGGAAGGGGGATTTTTGTTGATAAACAAACAGAGCAAGAGCTTATCAAGTTTTATGAGCGAATTGGTAACGTTGAACGCATGAGTGACAGTGGAGATGCAGTATATGTGCGCAAAACAATTTGAAACGTTTCTGGTTTCGCAGTTTTTACTGCACGCGAAAGGAAACATCCGCGCCGGTTATCGCTACCAATTTAATTCTCCCGATCATCGCAACAGTCAGCGCTTGTTTGATGCGCTTGTCGTGCGCAAAGATGGCGACATACAAGCTCGCAACGGTGTGATGCTGAGTTATCTGAGCTTAGAAGATTGCAAAGTGGTACCAGTGCTTCATAGCGAAGAAGAAGGCGATACCGGGTTTACTGAAAACTACATCTCATATCTTCGTGATGAAACCGCCAGCCAAGAAGGCCCGTTGAAGGGCTGTGCGCTGGTGGTGATTCATAACAGTCGCCTCGATACGCTTATCAACTCTGCGGAAGATCTCGGTCAGCCTGGTCAGGTATGGAGCCCAGAGAAAATCAAAGTCGCACTCAGCGGTTTTATTGAGCAAACTGACAAGTCTCGAGACGTTTCACTTTGTCTTTTGGATGATCAATTTGACGCGATATTGGAAGATGGCGCGACCATGTTTGGGTTTGAGTCATTATACAAGGCGGTTGAAGATGGCGAGCTGTGTTTCAGAGAGCTGGGCATGTTCGACGATCCTTTTGTCGCAGAGTTATCTGGTAACAAAAAACAGATCAAACAGCGTTTACAGGAAAATCGTTCCCTTTATCAAGAGTTGTCGTTTGAAGTGGAGAACTTTGGCCAGCAACTTGAAGAACGACTCAAAGCTTTCAGCAGCAAATTTATCAAAGAGCATTTTTCCGATGATGGCTGGAAAGATGTCGAGTTTGAAACCTACCGAGAAGAAATCAAAAAGAACAAAACTCAGCATCTGAAGCATGAGGGCGAAGAGGAGCTCAATGGCGCAGAGGTGATCGGCCGCTACCCGAAAGAGAGCAGAGCAGGGCTTCGCGATCGTCACCTGATCATTGAGTTGGATGAAGACCAAAGCGAGTTTGAACTGAAACTGAGTTTTTCTGGCACCGGTGATCTTAGCAGAGAGCAATTTAAGATCTCTCCAGCAAATGCCTTTGGCAAGCAGGAGGTGATCACGACGCGCCTGACGAGTAAAGGGGCGAATGCCACACTGGCTGCCAGATACGGCAACGAGCCTCTATTTTTTAATCTTGCTCTGAAGCGTGAAAACAGCTCAGAAAATCACAATTTCCGCTGTTTAGTGGTAAGAAAAGGCGAGTTTTTTCTCGACGAGATTAAAAATATCTTTGTGATTGAACCTACGAAACAGCGCCTTACTTTGAAAACGGCAGATAATCGCCTAGTTATCAATCCCGCGCTCGCGACTGTTCGCAGCCTAGATGATGTCGGCGAAGAAGTTGATCGCGCAGAAACTGGCGTCGTTGATTTTGAATCTCTGGCCAATGAATCAGAAGACATTGGCTTTGTGGTGAAATCAGGTGACAACGCATTGGCATTTCGCGTTGAAGGCGAGCAAGTAGAAAGCAGCCTGTCTTTTCCATTGCTGCTCAACCAATCTCGCTTCCATAAACTATTTGATGATGACGTCTATGGCGTGCTCTACCCAAACAAAGATGTTGTCGCTATTGATAACAGTGAGTTCCGTGTCATGGAGCCGCGTATCAGTTTGTTGCGTTGGGAAGAGCGTTTTGTTCAGCATAAGTTGGTTTACTTGGCGGAAAGTAACAGCCTAGCGCTTGAGCAATTAAGGGCTATTGATGACACGCTTCATAATGCTTATCACGCGTTGTTTGATTACCTTGCCTCACGTCGAACCACGATTTCGCTCGTTTCTTGGGGGCCACAATTTACTTCATTGGTCATGGCAGCCGTTGAGGCGTTTCTAGCCTATTTTGAAGCAATTCCAACCGGTGGCATGCTGAGCAAAGAACAAAAGCTGGTGATGCAAATCGGTTTGGTACGTGAGAATGACGAAGAGTATTACTCGCCATTCCATCCACTCGTACTGGCTTACTACCTAAATCTTTGCAATGAAATGCAAAAAGACGATAGCTTTGCAGACTTACCAACAGTGACGTTTAATCGCTTAGGGCCGAGTGGCTTGCTTCCTTATGTTTACCATGCAAAGCACGATTTTGCTTACAACCAACAAGTGACAGAAAATTCATTCTGGATTAAAAGCGTTCCGCATCAGAAAAGTTGCTTGAAGTTCGTTCGTAAACTGGTGAAAGAGAAGATCAACGAGTTCCAAAAGGCATTCTTTCATTTGTTCACGGGTTCAGAGAAGAGTATCTTGATCAACGCGGTGAATCAAGCTCGAGCGGAAGAGTTGTTTTTTGGGTTAGTGGATTATGTCAAAGATAACCTAGAGAGCTCAGCAGCAATTCACGTCAACCTTTATGATGATGAGCTAGCCTTCAATGCATTTGATCAATTTGCTGAATCATCCACTGGTGTAAAGCTCATTTCATGGCTTGAGCTGGACCGCGGCAAAGTTCGCGAACATGCTGATACCATTATCGACATTCTTCGAACTCGGCTCACCTACAGTAAATTCACTAACGCCCACAGCGAGCGTGAAGGGCAAGCTTACTCGCACCTGTCATTCTTCAGAAACAATGACAATGTGAAGCTGAAGGCCTTAAGCGTTGATGACATGCCAAGTGGCATTGCCTGTGACGGGCTGCTGACTGGTGATGCCTCTAAGAGCGATCAAGGTTCTTACTTTACCGCGTTTGGTCTGCAAAACGTTCAATACCGTAACCAACCGCACCTGGAAATGGCGAAGTATGTTGGCTCGTTAATGGAGCCAGCATTCAAGGCAAGTACGCCATACACTGGTTCCAATGCACCCGCACTCGCGGTAAGTGAAGATTTTAAATCGTTACTGGGGCGTTCCTATGACAGCTCGATTTGGACGACCATAATCGACCCTAAAGTGACACTGGATTTCTTCCACGCCAATCAAGATGTCGTGCTTATCCATTACTCCGATCAGTACACCAGCTCAGCCAGTTACGATGCGATTACCGTGACGGCGCAGCGTCGGTTGTTTGAAAGGGTAGTAGCGCAAAGTGGTGGTGGGCAAATCAATGAGTTCAACGCCTTTAACGGTGATTGGCTGCTGAAAATGATGACGTGCAACGACACCATCCGTAAAGAGCGTACTGGCATCATCGGTGCTTACAAGTTTGCGACCTGTCTTGTGCATCAATCGGATATCACCTGGGTGCCATTGTCAGTTGGTGAGATGATTCGCGTGTCTGGAAACATTGGCCTAAAAATGACGGACAGTGATTTCTCACGCAATGTACAGGGCTACAAAAAAGGCGCGATTTCCGATGATGTCCTGCTGGTGGGCTTTAAAGAAGGCAGTATGTATCTTTTGCCTGTTGAGGTAAAAGCAGGCTCCACCCCAGATTACAAAAAAGCGGTGCAGCAAGCGAATGAGCTTCGCCGCTATCTGACAGAGCTTTTAAGCGATGAGACACTGGCGTCGAAGCTGTACCGAGGCCTGTTCATTCGCCAAGTGTTGATGCAAATCGACAAATACCGACTCTACAACGTATTCAGTAACGACTACTTTGAGGCTCTGTTAGCGGAGAAAGAAGAGTGGCTGCGCGGCAACTACAGCATTGCAGAGCTCGAAAACTACCCTGCTGGCATAGTGATTAGCCACCTTGAAAGTGGAACCTGCTTCGAGCCTAGCTACAGTGTGCAAGAAGAAGTGTTAAAGGTTGATCTTCCAATCTCTTTACTGCCATCACTGGTGCAAACCCCACTTCAGGTGCTGATGAATGAAAAAGACATCGCGAAGATCTGTCATGTGCCAGCGGAGTATATGTTGGTAGGGGAAACACAAGCCTCTGACCCAGAGCGCGTGTCCGCAGTAGACAAGCAAGATGAAGAACCAGCCAAACCTGAAGTTGATCCAGCTCCTGAGCCCGAGACTAAAGTTGATCCAATACCTTTAGTATCAGCTAGTTCTGATAATCTTCATGTGTTGTTTGGGCGCAATGCGACCACAAATGCGCCGTTAAATTGGGAGCCGACCAACACCGCTAAGTTTATGAATACCAACACGGGTATTATTGGCACCATGGGTACGGGCAAAACCCAATTCACCAAGTCTGTGATTACTCAGCTTTACCGCAATCAAGTAGACAACGTAAACAGCGCACCAATTGGCATGCTGATCTTCGACTACAAGTCAGACTATGTGGACGACAAGTTTATCGATGCCACCCATGCTAAAAAGTACAAGTTGTTTAAGCTGCCATACAACCCGCTGAGCTTGTACGGTGATACGCCCATGCTACCGATTCACACTGCAGCAGGTTTTTCGGAAACCATGTCCCGCGCATACGGGTTAGGTAAAAAGCAGCAGCTTCGCTTGGAGAACCTGATTCTTGAATCTTACGCTGCGGCAGGTATTCACCCTGAAGACCCAACAACATGGAGCAGACCAGCGCCGATGATTGATGATGTTTGGGCACTATTCTTAGAGCAAGAAAAAGTCGAAGAAGACTCTCTGTATGCCGCACTCTCGAAGCTAGCTCGCTTTAAGATTTTTGAATCCGAGCCAGAGAAAATGACCAGCCTTTATGAGCTGGTGGATGGCATTACCGTGGTTGAGCTGGCGGGTTACCCCTCGGAAGTTCAAAACTTGGTTGTGGCACTGACGTTGGACCTTTTCTACTCGCAAATGCAGAAGAAAGGAAAGCCAGACGTTGTGGGTGACTTCCGTCAAATCACCAAGATGATTTTGGTAGACGAAGCCGACAACTTTATGTCTCAGAATTTTCCAAGCTTACGTAAGATCTTGAAGGAAGGCCGAGAGTACGGTGTTGGTGTGATCCTCTCTACGCAGGATATTACGCATTTCCAAACTGGTGAAAATGACTACTCAAGTTATGTGCTGACATGGGTTATCCATCGCGTAGCGAAGATTCGACCTCAAGAGCTGAAAGCTATGTTTGGCGTCAATGACAGAAATGAGCAGGAGAGGTTGATGGAAACTATTAACAAACTCGATAAGCATTACAGCTTGTATATTGATGGTGCTAAAAAGATAGTCAAGATGCGAGATAGAGCGTTTTGGGAAATAATCTATTAGTTCACAAATATAATTAACTTTATGTTGTATGGATATACCTTTTAAAATAATGAGCTTAAAATGAAAAATAAAATAATTCCTTCCCATTTTTTTACAGTAAATGAACAGAGTTTAGTTTCGATGTTCTGCCAAGGTAAAAAACGATTTGTTATTCCATATAACCAGAGGCCATGGAGCTGGAAGAATAATAATATTGATGAGTTATGGCAAGATATTCTCAAAACTTCTAACGGTTACTTTCACGCATGTGATGAGAATGATAGTTGGGAGGAAAGGGAGAATCCGATTAGTGATCCTCATTTTATAGGTGCTTTTGTATTCGAAGAAAAAGATAATAATTATTATGTTGTCGATGGGCAGCAGAGAATTACGTCTATATCAATGGTTATAGCTGCATTAAGAAATCAATGTGAAAAGCTAAAAAATAATACAACAGGATCACTAAAGCGAAATATTTCTCATCATTTTGATTCATATAAAGCATGGCTAGTTGCCTCCTTCGATGATGATCAGGTTTTGACTCGTCTACAAGTCGATAAAAATATCGAGGATTTTTTTAGTTTTTATATTATTGAGAGTGTGTGTGAAATAGAAAGACAAGAGTACTTAGAAGAAGCTGATATCGACTTAGATAATGAACCTAATATAAAGTCAATTAAAAAGTCTTTTGATTATGTAAATAGTAAGGTAAGTGAGTTTTTCGATAAGTTTTCTGATCCTGCTCTTAAATATAAAGCAATTAAATCAATATTCTCTACTATTGAGG
>NZ_CAWNIB010000067.1:0-7897 GCF_963874405.1 Vibrio sp. V08_P9A1T1 | reverse complement strand
CCTTACAAAACGGCTAAAGATGTGTGTATTTGTTACGTGCTCACTAATCCAATATCTCGCAAAACATCCCACTAACATTTCACGCTGGCTCTGCCTGAGTACTTAACCGATATTGAGTCTAACAAGCGCTTCGTATAGATGCTGTATGGATAGCAAGGCTCGATATAAAGATTTTATAAAGTAGCCTAAACCGCAAACTGGTCTGATTCGCCTTCTACCAACCGATATCCTACCCCTGTTTCTGTAATAATATGTTTAGGTTGGGCTGGATTTTCTTCCACTTTATGACGCAACTGGGCAACATGAATACGAACATAATGATGATGTTCAATGTAGTTACTGCCCCACACTTCTTTTAAAATTTGCTTATGAGTCAAAACCTTGCCCATATTTCTCACCAAAAGTTTTAAAATATTGTACTCGGTTTTGGTCAGTTTTAACGCTTCACCACTTTTAGTCACTTGCTTAAATGCCAAGTCGACAACTATCTGGCCGAATTGGTAGCAAACCGACTCTTGAGGCTGAGGTTGGCTCAGTTGGCGTAACGCGACACGTATTCGCGCTAGCAGTTCTTCACTACCAAATGGTTTAATCAAGTAATCGTTGGCTCCCGCATCAAGTGCCTGAACCTTATCTGATTCCTTATCACGGGCCGAGATGACAATGATTGGCGTCTGCGTCCAACCCCGAAGCTCTTTGGTGAGTGCAATACCTTCCATATCTGGTAAGCCTAAATCCAATAAAATCAGATGCGGATTCCAGTTTGCGACTAAGGCTATCCCTTGCTCTGCTGTTCCAGCCGTTTTGACTTGATACTGATAACCGCTGATCAACACGTTGAGAAAACGTTGAATCGGTGCTTCATCTTCAATGATCAAGATTTTAATTTCACTGTTCATACAGTCCCTTTAAATCGTAAAGTCGGCATGGTATCGCCACGCTAAAACTAACACCTTGGCTTTCACGGTTGCGAGCAACTATCGTACCGTGATGTGCGGTGACGATCACTTGGCATATCGCTAAGCCAAGCCCTGTGCCATCGACTTGGGTATGGTTGAGGCGATAAAAACGCTCAAAAATTCGGGTTAATTCTTGCTCAGGAATACCGGGGCCATTGTCCGCTACTGTTAAAATAAACGCCTCATCGCGGTATTCTATCTGGATCTCTATCTCACTTCCTTTAGGTGTATATTTGGCTGAATTTTCAATCAGGTTAGAGATAACCTGTTCAATCAATAAACTATCGAGTTCAACCAACATTGGTTCACTTTTTAAATTCACATGATGGTGACGCAATCGTCGAGATAAACGGCTCAGTGCACTGCCAAGCACTTCTTCAGGTTCGACCCAATCCAACTTAGGTACGAGGGCCGCGCTAGTGTAACGCGTGATATCAAGCAGTTTTGTTAAACTACGATTGAGCCGCTCACCTTGCTCAGCGATCGATTTCAATAGCTCATCTTGCACCTCTTGATCCAGCTTCAACCCCGCATCGGTCAACGTCGTTGCCACGCCAATGATCGTCCCTAATGGTGTTTTCAAATCATGAGATACTGACGCTAATAACGTGCTACGCATGGTTTCTAATTGATTAGCCGTTTCCACTTCCGCAAGCGCTTGGTTAGCTTGCGAACGTGCCAGTGACAAACTGAGTAATGAAATGACCCACGGGGTAACTTTGTCCTGTTGATCTTTTTCAACCACTAATACGCCCAATACTGTCTCTCGATCTTTAAGCCAGTGAATGGTGGTGGCCGCAGGTACATGACGGCCATCAAATTCTTCTAGCTGGGCATACGGAAAAGAATCGTTTTTGGCAAGCAGATGCCAGTGAGGGTGAGCAGATAAAATCGCGCTCGGCAAGCTCAGCTCTTTATTAAGAAATTGCACGGTCGCCTGCGCAATTTGCTCACTGGTTCGCAGTGCCGACAAGTGGCAAGCAAGCTGATAATAGGTCTTATGGCGCATCTGGAGGTGCTTATTTTTCTGTATTTGCTTTCTCTGTGACTGTGTTATATTGATCGCGAACATCCCACTGAACACCATCACCGAAAAAGTAATCACATGCTGTGCATTCTTAAAACGGAACGAACTGTAATCCGGCAATAAGAAGTAGTAATACACTATGACGCCCATAATGGTCATGAGGTATGCATTGCGTGGACGAAGTAGTGAAGCACTAACAATGTTGAGCAATAAAAACAGCATTGCCATGTCTGTTTCTAAGATATTTTTTCGGTAAATCACGCCCACCGTAGTAACCAACACATACAGGCATATCAATAAGATGACCCGTTGTGTCTCGTTTACTCGCGCCATGTTTAGCGTCTTAACCATCTTTGTTTCTCGTGATTTTGTCACCTTAGTGACGGAATCATACATCTTCAGACGTAAGTCGCAACGATTGCGATAAACACAAGAGGTTTCCAGAGTAATGAATTGGATTACTGATGCTAATACTGCGGTAGCAAATATAGCCTATCAATTAAGTGAAGTGATTGCCGTATACCCGATAACGCCAAGTACCACCATGGCCGAGTGCTGTGAAGCATGGTCGGCAAAACATCAGCTCAATATCTTAGGGGAGACACCCGAGGTAATTGAGATGCAATCTGAAGCGGGAACCATTGCGGTTGTGCATGGCAGCGCCATGAGCGGTGCATTAGCCACGACGTTTACTTCTTCGCAAGGATTATTATTGATGCTCCCCACTTTATATAAATTGGTGGGAGAGCTGACTCCGTGCGTGATCCATGTCGCCGCACGCAGTGTCGCAACCCATGCCCTATCGATTTTTTGCGATCACTCAGATGTGATGTCGATTCGGCAAACGGGCGTTGCCATGTTATGCGCAAGCAACGGTCAGCAAGCACAAGACATGGCGTTGATATCGACCATGGCTTCACTGCGCAGCCGGTTACCGTTTGTCCATTTTTTTGATGGATTTATCACCTCTCATACCTTAACTAATATAGACATGCTCACTACCGAGCAGGTAGCGCAACTTTTTCCCCATCGCGCATTACTTGAATTTCGTCAGCGCGCCTTAACGCCCGATCGCCCAACCTTACGCGGAGCAACGGCAGGTCCAGATACTTATTTTCAATGCCGCGAAGCGCAAAACCGCTATCAACAGCATGCACCCGATGTTGTCCAAACCTGTATGGATGAGTTTGCGCAGCGAGCTGGACGTGCCTATCACTTAGTAGAGTACTGTGGCCATCCACAAGCTACACGACTAATCATCGCTCTTGGCTCGGTCAGTGAAACACTCAACCAATACGTTCAAAGCAAGCCAGATGAGAGCGTCGGTGTTGTCACCGTTCATCTCTATCGCCCTTTTCCTACTCAAGCATTACTCAACGCCTTGCCTGAATCGGTACAGCAGATCAGTGTGTTGGACCGCACTAAAGAACCCGGAAGTAGCGGTGAACCGCTGTATCTGGATGTGCTTGATGCCATTTACCAAAGTGGTCGACCCATTGAGTTATTCCGAGGCCGTTATGGTTTATCGGGAAAAGCTTTCTTTCCAGAAGATGCGCAGCACATTTTCGCTATGATGCGAAATGAGCACGGCCGGAAAAGAGAATTCGTGGTAGGAATCGATGATGACGTCACTCATCTTAGCCTACCCGTTACCTCACAGCCTGAACGAGAAGAAGCGCTGCAAACGGTGTTGATGTACGGCTACGGTGGTGATGGTAGCATCTCGGCAGGAAAAAACGTGCTCAAAGCTCTTGGCAAGCAAAACCACTGGTATGTGAATGCTCAGTTCGAGTACGACTCGAAAAAATCACGCAATCTTACGACGACGCACTTGCGACTCTCCGAACAACCGATCCAAACTCCGTACCCGATTCGGCAAGCCAGATTAATTTCGCTCAGTCAATTAGGCCTACTGAAAGACATCGATATCACGCAGCGATTTTGTCAGCGCGCGCTACTATTGATCAACACATCGCTTATAGGGCAAGCACTGTGGGATTCTCTGCCATTTGCATTGCAATCGACTATTCAAGCTAAACAGATCAAAGTGGTGACGATCGATGCCGATAAGTTAAGCGCTCAGCATCAACTCAAAAACAAAGCCAGCGTAGCTATGCAAGTAGCGGCGACTTTACTGCTCAGCCCAAGCCAAGAACCTTCTCAACAGCGTGCAACTTTGCTGGTTCTGCAAGCAATGTGCAAAACGCAATTACAAGGAAAACCTGACGCACTTATCGAGCGTAACCTCGCGTGCATTGAGGCAGCAGCGCACGAGATAAACGACTCACCTTTCACCATCACCGCACAAACCTCGCAAACATCATTTGCGATCAAAGAGCGCAGCCAACCCGGTTCTTTGGTGGAATGGTTACTCGCTGGGAAAGGGGGAGATTTACCTGTCTCTGCCTACCCTGCTGACGGAATTTGGCCAACCAATACTTCTTCTTTAGAGAAACGAGATATCTCCGAACAATTACCAGTTTGGGATCCGGATCTCTGCACTCAGTGCGGTTACTGTGTCTCGATATGTCCGCACTCAGCAATTCGTGCTCGGGTGTTCGAACCCAACGAAGCACATCAAACATCGACCGCGCTTAAAACCATGTCTTATCGCTCTCGTCATCAACAAGATGCGCAATACGCATTACAAGTATCGCCCGATGACTGCACTGGCTGCCAACTCTGCGCACAAGTTTGTCCAGCCAAAGATAAGCGCGACCCTGAGCAGAAAGCGTTGACTATGGTCAGTAAGCCGCTTTGTTATGAACAAGAACAGCAGCAGTTTGCCCAGTTTAATGCGCTGCCAATGCAAAACATCCACCAGCAGAGCCGTATTGATGTCAAAACCATCCAGCATGTTGAGCCTTATTTCGAATACCCTAATGCTTGCGCTGGGTGTGGTGAAACACCTTATATTCGGATTTTGACCCAATTATTTGGTGACCGACTTTATATTGCCAATGCAACTGGATGCTCTTCCATTTTTGGTGGCAATTTGCCCACAACACCCTACAGCCAAGATGCCCAAGGAAGAGGACCTGCATGGGCTAATAGCCTATTTGAAGATAACGCGGAATTTGGACTGGGAATGCGATTAGCCGTCAAAGCCTTAGGGGCGCGAGCACAAACGGCCTTTGCTCAACACTCCCTTCACGGCAGCAATGAGTTACTCACTGACGTTGATGAGCGTCGACAACAACTGAGCAAGATAAAATCGAGCTTAACGTCAGACACTCCGCATGCCGAATTAAAGCTATTACTTGATTATTTGATTGAAAAACAGGTATGGCTGATAGGTGGCGATGGCTGGGCTTATGACATCGGTTTTGGCGGCCTTGACCATGTGTTACGCAGCGGTGAAAACATCAATATCTTAGTACTCGATACTCAATGCTATGCCAACACTGGTGGGCAAAAATCCAAATCAACCCCACAAGGAAAAACAGCCAAACTGTGTAGTTTACCCAACCCAAATCCCGCCAAAGATTTGGTTGCTCTTTACCAAAACCTGCCCGGTATTTATGTGGCAAGAATCGCTTTAGCGGCCAATATGAACCACACGATCAAAACGCTACAAGCGGCTGGGGAACATAAGGGGCCATCATTGGTTGTCGCTTATTCTCCATGCATTGAGCACCATTATGATCTTGCGCAGAGCGCCGAATACACCAAGGCACTGGTTAAGCAAGGTGACTGGCCACTGTATGCAGCGCTTGGCAAAAACGTTGAATAACACACCTTAACCCTGCTAAGAAATAAGCCGTTCCTTGATAAAGAAACGGCTTATTTCTACGTGAGTTGATGGATCTTACTTTAAGCTCAATGAGTCGATGCGCTGAACCGCAACACAATACAATCAAGACATTAAATTTCTCGATAGACGCCCATCTCAATCAAACGATCAGAAGGAATGTTAAGCCGCTCTGCCGTACGCAGCGCATGTTTGCTCATTAAGATAAATAACCGCGCTTTGAAATCATGCCATAGGCCCACTTTCTGCGCCTGAATACGCTCAGCAGAGAGCAAGAAAATAGTCTCATTGGGATGTAAATGCAGTCCTTTAAGCGAACAGGAGTGCATCACTTGTTCAATATCTGGTACTTCCTGATAGCCCGTATGGATGATCACTTGCCAAAACGTTTCTGACAACTGCTCGATCTCTGCTCGGCGACAAGGATGCACTTTAGGCTGTGATTCATACTGAAACGTCATCAATATATTACGCTCATGAAGCGTTTTATTGTATTTCAAATTATGCACCAAAGAGCGAGGGACATGATGGCTGACACGCGAAAGGTAGACGGCATTACCTTGGGTACGACGAAATGTTTCCCCTTCAAGAGAAGCAATCATGGCAGAAAGCGACAAATCACTGCCCGACACGTCAAGTAAACGCTGCTTCTGCTGCTGCCAAATAGACATCACAGCAAAGATAAGACCACCTAGCGAAATCGGCAACCAACCACCATCACTCAATTTGGTCGAAGTTGAAGTAAAGAGAAAGGCATCTAGGCTAACAAAAACCGTCCCCAGCAACCAAACATGTGCTCGCGGCCATTGCCAGTAATAACGTGCCACAATCACTATCAGTAACGACGAAATTGCCATGATCGCCGTTACGGCGATACCATAAGCGGCGGCTAAGTTAGCCGATGATTGGAAACGCATCATCACAAACAGCACAGCGACAAACAGCAACACATTGGCTGCTGGAACATAAATTTGCCCTTGAGAGTGCTCTGACGTATGGGTAATTTTCAATGGCGGGAGATAACCATAGTTCATTGCTTGACGAGTTAATGAAAAGATCCCCGAAATCACCGCTTGTGAAGCAATCACGGCCGCTAAGGTAGCCAAAATAATCACAGGCCATAGCCACAGGCTAGGCACTAAACCAAAAAAGGTTTGACCTGTAACACCTTGAGAAACCAACAGATAAGCCCCTTGCCCAAAATAGTTAAGCAATAAACTGGGTAACACAATCATAAACCAAGCAAGACGGATTGGCTTAATACCAATGTGTCCCATATCTGCATACAAGGCTTCAACGCCAGTCACTGACAGCACTACGACGCCAAGAATGATCAACGTATTTACCCCCTGTTCGGCGATAAAATGAAACGCGTAATAAGGATTGATTGCGACTAATACCTGTGGTTGCTCAATGATAGCGTTAAACCCTAAAACGCCCAGCGAGAGAAACCATATAACCATTACCGGCGCAAAAAATCGCCCAATACGTTCGGTGCCTAATGCTTGAATTGCAAACAGAATCACGATAATTCCTACTGCAATCGGTAGAACGAATGGTGCGAAATCTTGCTCCACCACCGCGATACCTTCCACAGCAGACAGTACTGACATAGCAGGCGTTATTACCGCTTCACCAAAAAAGAACCCGGTGGCTAATAACCCAAGTAATAACACCAAAGGCTTTAGTGAATCTGGGCAATGCTCTCTAGCAATTGCAGATAAAGTTAAAATACCACCTTCACCATGTTTATGCGCACGAGTGATGAGCATTAAATATTTCACCGAGACGATCAACACAAATGCCCAAAACACCAAAGAGAGGATGCCAAGTACATTCAATGAATTGATCGGTAATGGGTGGTGACTAAAAAACACCTCTTTTAGTGCATATAACGGGCTAGTGCCAATATCGCCATAAACGATACCTACGGCTAATAGTGCAAGCGAAGCGGTACTTTTTTGTGGTTGTTTCATTTCAATATTGCCCTAAATGGGCATCCTATCTAACTATGCTCACCTCATAGTAATCAGATAGATTTAAAGAAAATGTATAAAACCAAGGATAGGCATATAAAAAGTATAAAGATTCAATCCCAGATTGAGCAAAATGTAGTAATAGTGGTCAAACTCGTTTCAATCCACATCACTCTGTTAACAC
>NZ_CAWNIB010000066.1:0-32357 GCF_963874405.1 Vibrio sp. V08_P9A1T1 | reverse complement strand
CCTATTTTCTATGTTAACTGAGTTGGAATTCAAAGCCACAAGGCAAAACTAAAACTAAAACTAAAACTAAAACTAAAACTAAAAAAACAATGGCTGACTCATCAGAGCCAGCCATAGGTTTTACTTACTTCAGTGAATTAACCACCGAAGTCATCAAGAAGGATGTTCTCATCTTCTACACCAAGGTTTTTCAGCATGCCAATCACAGCCGCATTCATCATCGGTGGACCACACATGTAGTATTCACAATCTTCAGGCGCTTCATGGTCTTTCAGATAGTTTTCATACAATACATTGTGGATGAAACCTGTGTATCCATCCCAGTTATCTTCAGGCATTGGATCAGAAAGCGCACAGTGCCATACGAAATTCGAGTTTTCAGCTGCAAGGCCGTCAAAATCTTCAACGTAGAACATCTCACGCTTAGAGCGCGCACCATACCAGTAAGACATTTTACGGGTAGATTTTAAACGCTTAAGCTGATCGAAGATGTGTGAGCGCATTGGAGCCATGCCCGCACCACCACCGATAAAGACCATTTCTGCATCCGTATCTTTGGCAAAGAACTCACCAAATGGACCAGAAATAGTACATTTATCACCTTCTTTCAGTGACCAAATGTAAGAAGACATCTGACCCGGTGGCACATTGGGATTATTAGGCGGCGGCGTAGCAATACGCACGTTTAGCATAATAATACCGAACTCTTCAGGGTAATTCGCCATTGAGTAAGCACGAATAATATCTTCATCAACTTTTGACTCGTAGCGGAACAGGTTAAATTTGTCCCAATCGCCACGATACTCTTCTGGCACGTCAAAATCTGAATATTTGATGTGGTGTGCTGGCGCTTCGATCTGAATGTAACCACCAGCACGGAAAGGTACTGACTCGCCATCAGGGATCTGAAGTTTAAGCTCTTTAATGAAGGTGGCTTTGTTGTCGTTAGAGATAACGGTACATTCCCACTTTTTAACACCAAAAATTTCTTCAGGAAGTTCAATATCCATGTCTGTTTTCACAGCCACTTGACACGCTAAACGTTCACCCTCACGAGCTTCACCTTTAGTAATGTGATCAAGTTCAGTAGGAAGAATATCACCACCACCAGATTTCACTTTTACACGGCATTGACCACAAGAGCCGCCACCACCACACGCCGATGATACAAAGACACCAGAACCTGCAAGTACGCTCAGTAGCTTACCACCTGGATTAGTCACAATAGACTTATCTGCATCACCGTTAATTGAAATTGTAATGTCGCCTGTTGGAACTAGCTTAGATTTAGCAAATAGAATTACCAAAACGAGTGCTAGAACAATCAGGGTAAACATCACTACACCAAGAATAATGTCCATTGACTATTCCTTAATTGTTGCGGTTTACCCGACTTACAGTTGAACACCAGAGAAAGACATAAAGCCTAACGCCATTAGACCCGCCGTGATGAAGGTAATCCCTAAACCACGTAAACCCGGAGGTACATCTGAATATTTCATTTTCTCACGGATACCGGCAAGAGCGACAATAGCTAACATCCAACCCACACCCGAACCGAAACCGTAAACGACGGATTCAGCAAAGTTATAATCACGCTGAACCATGAAAGATACACCACCAAAAATGGCGCAGTTCACTGTGATTAAAGGTAAGAAAATGCCCAGCGCGTTATACAAAGGTGGGAAAAAACGATCCAATATCATCTCTAAGATCTGTACCAATGCGGCAATAACACCGATAAAGGTAATGAAATTTAGAAATGTAAGATCAATATTTTCACCCAATGCACCTGGTTTAAGTAACAAGTTATAAACCAAGTTATTCACTGGTACTGAAATGGTCAGAACAACAGTAACCGCAATCCCTAAACCAAACGATGTCTTTACTTTCTTAGATACAGCAAGAAATGTACACATACCCAAGAAGAAAGAGAGTGCCATGTTTTCGATAAAAATCGATCGAACAAGCAAACTGATATAATGTTCCATAACGCCCTTACTCCTTCGCTTCTAGTTGTTCAGGTTTGAACGTGCGAATCGCCCAAATCATGAAGCCAATTAGGAAGAATGCCGAAGGTGCTAGCAGCATCAAACCGTTAGGTTGATACCAGCCACCATCTTTCACAAGAGGTAGAACTTCCATTCCAAATAGCTTGCCTGAACCAAGAAGTTCGCGGAAGAAACCAACAGTGATCAATACAAAACCATAACCCAGACCATTACCGATACCATCGATAAAGGAAGGAATCGGTGCCGACTTCATTGCAAATGCTTCAGCACGGCCCATTACGATACAGTTAGTAATGATCAACCCTACGAACACCGATAGCTGTTTCGAGATATCGTATAAGTAAGCACGTAGGATCTGGTCAACAACAATAACCAATGAAGCAATGATCGCCATCTGAACGATGATACGCACACTGTTAGGTATGTGGTGACGAATTAACGAAACGAATAAGTTAGAGAAAGCCGTTACAAACATAACGGCTAGCGTCATAACAAACGCCGTTTCCAACTTAGTGGTTACCGCAAGGGCAGAACAGACACCAAGCACTTGAAGTGCGATTGGGTTGTTATCCAACACTGGCGCTAGAATGCTCTTTTTAATCTCTTTTGCGCTAGACATTAGTTCAAACCTCCGTCACGAACTTTTGCTAGGAATGGACCAAAGCCCATATCACCTAACCAGAAGTCGAAAGTGTGTTGAACACCGTTACTGGTTAGTGTTGCGCCAGAAAGTCCATCAACGCCATGCTCAGATCCGGCAGGAGCGCCACCTTTCACAACTTTAATTGCAGGTTGGTGATTGTCATCAAACAATTTCTTGCCAACAAATTGAGCTCGCCATGATGGGTTTTCAACTTCACCACCCAATCCCGGAGTTTCACCTTGTTCGTAGTAAGTAATGCCGGAAACGGTATTACCATCGGTTTCTACAGCCACAAATGCGTACATCATTGACCACAAACCATTACCGTGAACGGGAACAATCACTTTAGAAATCTCGTCGCCACTTTTCACTAGGTAAACAACCCCAGTATTAGCACGACGAATAATCTTCGCTTTATCTTGTTCCGCTGTTAGCTTGATAGATTGAGCTGGGTCTTTAGAAGCTTTGCGTTGATCATAGGCCGTTGCATCGCCATCAACAAAGTTCCCGGTTTTAAAATCAATCAAACGAGGTTCAATGTATTTAGCAAAAAGCTCTGGCACGCTACCAGACTCGTTAATGCCTGCAACTTCAACAATCTTGCTTTGCTTATCAAGTACTGCGTTAACTTTTTGCTTGTCACGCAGGCCAACCGCTGCTGTCGATACGATGATTGAGCACACTAAGCTCAATGCGATAACAACAAACAGCGTTTTTTTAATGCTATCGTTATTACTTGCCATAGCGTGCTAGTCTCCGCTTGATGTTCTTCTCAATCACAATATGGTCAAACAAAGGTGCAAATAGGTTCGCAAATAAGATCGCCAGCATCATACCTTCTGGGTAAGCTGGGTTAACCACACGAATCATCACACACATTGCACCAATCAAAATACCGTATGCCCATTTACCTTTGTTAGTAAATGAAGCCGATACTGGGTCGGTTGCCATGAAGAACATACCAAACGCAAAGCCACCAAGTACTAGGTGCCAATGCCAAGGCATATTAAACATTGCATTTGTGTCTGAACCAATAACATTGAACAGCGTTGATATGGCAATCATACCTACCATAACACCCGCAATAATGCGCCATGAAGCAATGCCCATGTAGACAATAAATGCCGCGCCAATCGCCAGTGCTAACGTCGACACTTCACCGATAGAGCCAGGAATGTTACCAACAAACGCATCCATCCAAGTAATGGCTTCGCCAGTGACCTTATTGATCAGAGCACCGTTACCACCTTGAGCCCATTGGCTTAGCGCCGTTGCACCTGAAAAACCATCTGCAGCTGTCCAAACAACGTCACCAGAGATCTGTGCTGGGTAGGCGAAGAATAGAAAAGCACGACCGGCTAATGCTGGGTTTAGGAAGTTACGCCCGGTACCACCAAAGATTTCTTTGGCAACAACCACGCCAAAGGTAATCCCTAAGGCGGCTTGCCATAAAGGCAGTGTGGGTGGAACAATCAGAGCAAACAAAATTGAAGTTACAAAGAAACCTTCGTTAACTTCATGCTTACGCACCATACAAAACAGCACTTCCCAAAAACCACCGACCAAGAATACCGTGGCGTAGATAGGTAGGAAGTAAGTCGCACCAAGCAGCATCATACTTGCCCAACCGGCTTGCGTACTTAATGTACCGCCAAGCATTTCAGTTAGCCAATAGTGCCAGTTACCACTGATGACTGTCGCCAATTCAGCGCCAGAATACAGATGGTTAAGTGCAGTAATCGATTGATGACCAACGTTATACATACCCCAGAACATCGCTGGGAATACCGCTAGCCAAACCATGATCATGATGCGTTTGAGGTCAACGCTATCACGAACGTGTGAGCTTCGTTTTGTAACTAAACCAGGCGTATAAAAAAGCGTTGCGGCTGCTTCATACAAGGCAAACCATTTTTCATGTTTGCCGCCAGGTTCAAAATGATGCTCGATGTCTTCAAGAAACTTTTTAAGGCCCATGAAAATTACCCTTCCTTCTCAATCTTGTCTAGGCACTCACGAAGTAGCTGACCATATTCGTATTTACCAGGACATACAAAGGTACACAATGCGAGATCTTCTTCGTCCAGTTCAAGGGCACCGAGACGTTGAGCGCTATCGATGTCACCTGCACATAGGTCACGAAGTAGGAGCGTTGGTTCCATATCTAGTGGTAACACTTTTTCATAGTTACCAATAGGTACCATCGCACGATCACTACCATTGGTTGTGGTTGTCATGTTGAACAACTGACCTGTGAATAGATGACCAAGGAAAGAGCGAGTGACTGAAAATTTGTTCTTGCCAGGCATTGCCCAACCAAGAAAATCTTTGTCACGACCTTCACGCAGAACCGATACTTGGAGGTGGTAACGACCAAGATAAGCTACAGGCCCCGCCGCTTTCACACCAGAAAGTACAGAACCAGAGATGACACGAACTTCGCCTGGCATCAATTCGTTATCCGTTAACTCTTCGAGGCTAGCACCAATCTGAGTACGGACAAGACGAGGTTTGTTGACTACGGGTCCTGCAAGCGACACCACTCGTTGTGTGTATAGCTCACCGGTTAAGAACAATTGACCAAACGCAATCACGTCTTGGTAATTGATGCTCCACGCCACATTGACTGCATTTACTGGATAGAGGAAATGCATGTGAGTCCCTACAAGACCAGCAGGGTGTGGGCCATCAAACACATGTTCTTCAACGTTTGGCTGTGAAGAGCGTGGTAAGCTAGTACCAGATTTACAGACGTAAACCTTGCCCTCAGTCAGAGTTGAAAGGATATCGAGACCAGCGACGAATGCTTCAGATTGCTCATTAATGATCGTCTCAGGTTTTGCCGCTAATGGATTGGTATCCATTGCTGTCACAAAAATAGCCTGAGTTGAAGACTCAATTGCTGGAACCTTGCTAAACGGACGAGTACGCAACGCAGTCCAAAGACCAGACTCAACTAACTGAGTTTTAACCGTTTGACGGTCAATACTTGCTAGTTGGCTAGCTTCAAAGCTATCGAACGTGATTTGCTCATCACCTGCCACTTCAATCACTACGGATTGTAGGACACGTTTGGCGCCACGATTGACTTCGATAACCTTACCGCTTGCTGGTGAAGTAAATTTAACACCCGGATTCTTTTTATCTTCAAAAAGAATTTGAGCTTTCTTTACTTCATCGCCTACGCGAACATGCATGGTAGGACGCATGCCAACGTACTCTTCGCCAAGCAAGGCGACTTTAGTGATGGTCTTACCATCATTAATCACCTGGGAAGGAGTTCCTGCAATAGGAAGGTCCAAACCCCTTTTTATTGTAATCATACGCACTTGCACTATTTTATCGGGAAAAAGATTCTTTTAATTGCGTAAGTTCAAGGCTTGTTTATCTTTCATGGTCGTTCTTGATAAGAGGCCAAATGAAAGTTAAACCAGCCTTAGACACGACATTTCTGTGTCCGATTTTGGCTTGTTTTAAACGCCAGAACCGCAACATCCTTTTAATAACCTCATCACAAGTATGGTATGAGATCCATTAGGTGCAATAGTCTAGCATTTTTTCGGAACCTGATGCCATGACCAATCCTCTGATAAGTCGTTTTATTTGGAAGGATTTGAATCATAAAGGCTAGCGAATAGTCATAACTTTGAAGCATCGCACAAATAACCTATTCCTTACCCCTTATGAGTATTTATTTTTATTCACTACCTAAAACAATTTCTCTCAACTTGTTCATCTCGTCAATTTGTTTAAATACTGTTAACATTCCGCTCAAAAACAGAACAAGAGAACGGCATATTCAGACGGTTCTGAACGAGTTATTTTCCACCGCCCATACACATAGGACTATCAGGTACGCCACTAATTTGCGCCTGCCACTCTTGTGGTGTGTAGGTATGAATCGAGAGTGCATGAATGTGGTTCGCTAACTCTTCTGCCAACACTTGGTTAACCTGTCGGTGACGGCCAATCAAACGCATTCCTTCAAAACTGTCACTCACCACAATGACTTTAAAATGGCTTTCCGATCCTGAAGGCACATTGTGCATGTAGCTTTCATTTTCGACTTTCAAATAATCAGGGTGAAATGCTTGATGCAATTTTTGTTCGATTATGGGTTGGATCATACCGTTGCCTTTCTTCCTCAAATGAGAGCATGAGAACATATACGAGTGTAAAGAGATTTAAGTTTAACTAGCCTTATAGAATAGCGAAAGGTTTTGGTTCCTTGTTTCTACGCCATTTGAGACAATGCATCCGTAATTCTCACTACGACCTATAAAAAATTATGAAAACAGAGTTGGCACTGCATGATCGAACGTTGAGCTTGCACCGTTTCCCACATCGTTCAAACGAAACATTACAAGCTTGGGATGCGGGCGATGAATATGTGATTAATCATATTGAAGCGTTGAATTTAGCAATAGGCAAACGCATCCTTATTTTAAACGATCACTTTGGCGCTCTATCGTGTTGGTTTGCAGATAAGCATCACGTCACCATGATGAGCGACTCTTTTATTTCGCAACAAGGTACGTTAAACAATCTTCAGCGCAATCAGTGCCGCAACGTGCAATTGCTCTCAACAATGGATGCCATCCCTGAATCGGTCGATCTGGTGCTTTTTCAATTGCCCAAGAGCAATCGCCACTTGGTTTGGCAATTAAGCCAACTCCGTCAGTCCCTTGCCCAAGATTGCCCTGTGATAGCGGTCAACAAAGCGAAAGAGATCCACACATCAACCTTAAACTTATTTGAAAAGTATTTAGGTTCAACAAGCACTTCTCTTGCATGGAAAAAACACCGCCTCGTTTTTTCAGCACCGAACGTATCACCGATTGAAACGGTAGAACCCATAACTGAATGGGCCGTAGAAAGCGAATCCATCCGTCTAAAAAATCTGCCGAATGTCTACTCAGGTGAGGGATTGGATCTCGGCGCACGCTTTTTTCTACAGCATCTTCCACAAGATCCTAAGTTACAGCACATCATCGACCTTGGATGCGGCAACGGGGTGTTATCAATCAAGATGGGCCAACTCAATCCTCAAGTACGAATGACCTGCGTTGATGAAAGCTTGATGGCCGTCGAGTCTGCAAAGCTAAATTTGCTGGAGAATTTAGGAGAAGATCGCAATATTCAATGCATTGCGAATAACTGCTTAGATGGTTTTCAACAAGAAAGTAGCTGTTTAGTATTGTGCAACCCACCATTCCATCAACAACAAGCTATCACGGATCACATTGCTTGGCAGATGTTCTGTGATGCAAAGCATGTTCTTAAAAAAGGGGGACGATTATTAGTGATCGGCAATCGCCACCTCGGCTACGATGTAAAACTAGCAAGATTATTTGGCCAAGGGCAGGTAAAAACTGTCGCGACCAACCATAAATTTGTTATCTTACAAGCAACTAAATAGGCAAGGATAAGAAAGGAAATGACCATGAAAAAACTGGTTCTCGCAGCCTCAATCGCATTACTCACCGCTTGTGCCGCACCTCAGCAACAGCAAATCAACTTTATGCCTACTGCAACGACCAGCAAAAATACGGTCGTCAACAATAAAGCCTTTACTCTGGTTAGCAAAGATGTTCGATCGGCGCAATATGTGGCTTTAGTGGATAGTGGCCGCTCTAATATTGAGCCAATTCATGCCAAACAAAATGTTCGTATTGCGGTTGAGAATGCGTTGGCGGAGCAATTTAGCTCTCAAGGCTATCGCTTAACAGTGAACAGCGAAAACAATGTCACCGTTGAAATTGCAGAAGCACTAGTGACGGTAAAACACAGCGTCATGTCGAATGAAATGGATGGCAGTGTCACGCTTGAAATCACCGCGGAAACACCAAAAGGCAAATTGGTGAAAACGTTCAACGGAACGGCAAAACGTTCCGGTACACTCAGCGCTTCAAATGATGAGATTGAAATGGTACTCAACGATGTCATGAACTTGGTACTTAAAGAAATTGCCAATGACAGCGAACTTAATGGTTATTTACAGGAGCGCTTTTAATGTTACGTTCTCTCGTTACGACATTAGCGCTCGTCAGTTGTACTGCGTTTTCGGCGCCCAACGTCCTAATTGAGACGAACTTAGGGTCATTTACTGTTGAACTTAATACAGAGAAAGCGCCAACGACTGTCGCAAACTTCGTAAAATATGTTGAAGATGGCAGTTATGTTGGCAGCCAGTTCCACCGCGTTATCCCAGGGTTTATGGCACAAGGCGGCGGATTTGATGCGGATTTAAAACAACTCACCACTTACGCTCCCATCAAAAATGAAGCGAGCAATGGGTTGACCAATGACACCGCGACGATCGCAATGGCCCGTACCAATGATCCTAACTCGGCTACTCGCCAATTCTTTATTAACTTGGTCGATAATGATTTTCTCAACTACAACGCTCGCCCACCGGGTTATGCAGTCTTTGGTAAAGTCACGCAAGGGTTTGATGTTGTGCAAAAAATGGCTCAACAGCCGACCAGCACGAAAGGGCGAATGCAAGACGTCCCCATCGAACCAATCGTTATTACGAATGTCACACTAGAACAATAACCATACCAACGCCGATTTATCGGCGTTTGATTTTATTGGGTCGCCTTTCGACCTCAGCTGCTTTACTGACAAGGATTCGCTGTATGCCATCAACCTCCTCCTCTCTCACTTGGATGGAAACTATCCGTAGCTATCTTGATAAACGCCTATTGTGGGTATTTATGATGGGGTGTTCGAGCGGTTTTCCGTGGGTTTTGATTGGTTCAAATATGTCAGGATGGCTAAAAGATGCAGGCTTAACCACCGCTGCAATTGGTTATTTTGGCAGTGTCTTCGCAGTTTACGCAATTAATTTTCTATGGGCCCCATTGGTGGATCGCGTCAAATTACCCATTCTGACGCCATTATTAGGTCAACGCCGCAGTTGGGTATTTTTGTGCCAATCGATCATTTTGATCTGTACGTTGCTGATTGCGGGTGTCAATCCAGCCCAAAATTTGATGTTTACCTCAATGCTTGCCTTGGGCATTGCGATCGCTTCTGCCACTCAAGATATCGCGATTGATGCTTTTCGTATCGATACTTTCCCCAAATCACAAGCCAATAAGCTGCCACAAGCCTCCGCCATGGCCATCATGGGGTGGTGGACTGGATATTCTCTGCCGGGCTATCTCGCTTTTGTAAACGCCGATAGTATCGGTTGGAATGCCGTTTATTATGGCATGGCACTCTGTGTCGGGCTGTTAATGCTTTTCACGCTCTTGGTGGGAGAACCAAAAACACATCGCGAAGCACTACAGCATCAAGCGGAGCTGCGACACAATCAGGTTGTTGGTTCGAAAGTCGTCGCGTGGTTCACCGTTACCGTAATCGAACCATTTCTCGATTTCTTCAAACGCAATGGCGCGCAAGTAGCACTAACCCTGCTGTTGTTTGTCTTTTTATTCAAGATTGGTGAAGCTTTTCTTGGCCGAATGTCGATTCCATTTTACAAAGAAATTGGCTTTAGCAACGAACAAATTGGCCACTACTCGAAGTTAATTGGTTGGGGAGCAACCCTATTCTTCACTTTGATTGGCAGTATGTTTAACGTGCGATTTGGTATTGTTCGCGGTTTGATGATTGGTGGCATCGCGATGTCTGCCAGTAATTTGATGTTTTCGTGGATCGCTCAAGTTGGCCCTAATGAGCATCTGTTCTTGGCGACCATTATTGTCGATAACTTTACCACTGCGTTTTCCACCGTGGCCTTTGTTTCGTTTCTTACTGTGTTAACAGGGCAGGCATTTTCAGCAACACAATATGCGCTATTGGCCTCTCTAGGAAACTTTGGCCGCACCACGTTGGCCTCTTTTAGCGGAGAGCTGGTCGACTATCTCAATAATTGGTCACTGTTCTTTATTATTACTGCACTGATGGTAGTACCAAGCCTTATCATGCTCTACTCACTGCGCCATTATTTTGCTGATTTACTGCAAAAAGCTCGGCAGAGAGACATCGATGATATTGCCAAACAAGGCATTGATAAGCGTTAGATGAAAAAAAGGTCGTACAATACGACCTTTTTTAATTTGATGTGCCCGCTATAGACTACGGATAGAGACCTTTACCAAATAAGTTAAACACTCTCGCAACACCTTGCGTAAACAGCATCGGCTCAGTTAGCACCGTTAAGCATAAACAATCTTCATCCACTTTGGTAAAAGGGCTGTGTTTAATACTCGCATCTCTTTGAATGAAATCACCCACTTGATAATGCCCATCTTCATCACTGAAGCCACCATGGAGCACCAAGGTCGACTCAACCCCTTTGTGTGTATGCTGAGGGATCTGCACGTTGTGATTGATGTACATCAGGTTCATGCGAGAGTCTTCAGCAATATCTAGATGGGCACTAAAAACTTTACCACCATAGCTGCGCCACTCGCCTTTGAAGCGAATCAGTTGGCTCAGCGTACTAGGCAGCATCACAACGCGATCATTGACTTTAATTTCTATCGGCTCAGGCTTACGCAAGGTCGATGGGTGTAGAGTATCCAGTGCTGTGATCGTTTCAAACATCTGGTTTAAATGATCATCATTAGAAACGGCCATTCTTTGTTGCGGCAACGATTGGCTCAGCAATGCTTCGGCGGCCCGAGTTTCTAAGTATTGAACCTGTTGACGACACTGAGTACAGAGTTCAAGGTGAGTGGCAATCATAATGCCATGCGCCGCATCAATTGAACCATTGGCATACTGCTGCAGTACTTCGTTGCTTGGATGGTGGCTCATAATTGCTCCGCTTGAATAGAATGTCTAAGTTTTTCAACGGCTAGTCGTAAACGCGATTTGACAGTACCGAGAGGAATATTGAACATCTCCGCAACCTGCTGCTGGGGCAGTTCTTCAAGATACACCGCCTTCACGATGGCTTGCTGAGCTTCAGGCAACAACGCCACAAACTTTAATATTTGCTCTTTTAACATGTCATGTTCAGGACAATAATGTTCAACCAAATCAGGTGGGCAGTAGTCAGTTGGCCAAATATCATCGGCATAAACATGTAACTCTCGTCCGCGCTGCTTACGCAGGAGATCAAAACACAAATTGCGTGCAATCGTGTAAACCCACGTCGAAAGCGAACTTTTTCGGTTATCGAATAGATGCGATTTCTGCCACACCGTGGTCATGGTTTCTTGCACCATTTCTAACGCCACTTGCTCACTGCCTACATGCTTAAACGCAAACTGTTGTAAGCGAGGAGAGAAATAACGAAACACTAAGGCAAACGCCTGCTTATCACGTTGCTTGACACGTTCCATGCATTCAGCCCAGTCTTGCTTGGTGTAGCTTGGGCTTAGCGACACACTATGCTGAGAATCACTGCTCATGCTGCGCTCTTCCTTTAGGAGTAACCGTTGTTATTGGCATACAGTAGCCATAAACCTTTATACGTGAGTAATGCATACATCGATCACTCGTCGTATTCTTTTTTATACAAAGCCACTACTACAGAGCGACTTCTCGTTTAAGTTTACTGCACGCTTTCAAAGTTAGTGTGAGACTTCGATTACCTGCAATAAAAAGTCAACCGCACTGTGCGCGTCATCCTGCCTCATTAAATCATCAAATTGTTGAATCGAGATAGGGAGCAGCTCTAGCCATCGCTGCGCCACCCAACTGGCATCATCAAAAAAACAGTGCGAATAGAGCTCGCCAAGCTGAGGGAATTGTTGATAAACCGCTTGCAGCTGGTGGCTTAAATACCATTCGTGAGGTTCTAAATCTCTTACTGCCCAACTGGGCAATGACGTGACCTGAGCAACTCGCAGGCCATCAAATTCGCTCACTACTGACTCTATTTTAAAGCGCTCCATTCCCATCACGGTTAATCCTAACATCCCATTGTCGAGCGCTTCAAAATCAACAATCTTAACCAACATCCCAAATTTAGATAACTGATTTGCTTTATTGCCTTTTTTGTTATCAATCAAACAAATCCCAAATGTAGAGTCAGACTGGCTGGATTGAGTGACCATCCTCTTATACCTTGATTCAAAGATCCGTAGCTTCATTTTCCCTTCAGGTAAAACGATTGAAGCTAAAGGAAACAGCATCAATTTCTTCATCATTCATCACTCTTCATCATGCCCGTCAATAAATACGTTGAAGATTACAAAACGATCACTAACTAAAAATGTTGGTTTATCGATTTGCATAAAACAATACCAAAGCAAACGTTTAAGTGATTAAAATCACATTAAAGATACAAATGAACGAAATATTAATTTAGTTCCGCGCAAATGTTCATTATCGTGATAGTGATCACCAAATTTGTTCACTTTTGCATTCGCAATCACTTTTAATTGAGATTTTTATCGTTATTATTCCGGCCAATTGAACGCACATCAGAAATATACGTGTGCTGTATTATGACAAAACATAGAGAGTCCCCCATATGCGTAAATCACTTTTAGCTCTAGGTGTTGTAGCTGCAGTATCTGCAGTTCCAGCTCAAGCAGAATACTTATTTGGTTTTGGTGGTATGTATATTGATTACCAAGCTTGGAACCACGGTATCGGCAACGACGATGATAACTTCGGTGGAAAGATTGAAGATCGCAATCAAGCAGTAATTGGTATTGAAGGTGGAGCTGCATTCGACTGGGGTCAAATTTACGGTTTCTATGACTACGAAGGTGTTGATCGTGCTGGTGATGATCGTGGTGCTTCAACGAAAGGAACGATTCACTACAACCTAACTGATTCTGGTGTTTCTCTCTATGCTCAAGTGTACAACACTGATAAAGATAACGATGGTCAAGGTAGTGCTTTCCACGAGCAAAACCGCGTGCTTGGTTTAGGTTACACAGGTCTTAAAGGTGATGGTTGGGCATTTACACCATTTATCGGTGTGCACCAAATAAACTCTGGAGATATCCGTGGTAACAATGGCGGTATGTTCGGCTACGTTGGTTACTACAACACTGATATAGCAGGTCAAAACTTTACTTTCGCTACTTGGAATGAACTAGAATTTGCTCGTAATGATGCCTATTCAAATGTTCAAAGTACACCTTTCGCTTCAGGCAACAATTCAGAAAGCTGGGGACTTAACGGTAGCTTGAATGCTATGTGGAACGTTACAAACAACTGGTCAACTGGTGTGCTATATCGCTACACAGTGAATAAGCTTGCGCGTCGTGACTACCAAGATCTTGTGATCTATCGCGTACAATACAACTTCTAATAGTTCGAAAAATAACATTAAATGGCGCTCTCGAGCGCCATTTTTATTGCTTTCCATTTCTACCTCATTATCCTTGGCGCAAAGTCAACAATGGAGAGGTGTTATGAATATCGTCGTGCTTGGGCCGGGCGCGGTTGGGTTGCTTTGGGCGACAAAGCTGCATGCTGCTGGACACCGCGTTTCATTATGGGGCAGACAACCTCAATCTTCACTTTCCATTGCTTTAGATAAACAGGCGTCTATTACCCTGCCCTACAATGATCACAGCGCGCTCTGCCATGCCGATCTCTTACTGATTACTGTTAAGGCTTGGCAAGTCGAGCAAGCGCTCACTCCACAGCTGAAGACACTCAATCGTGACACCATTTTGCTATTTATGCACAACGGCATGGGCGCGCTTGATTCGATGCAGGATCAACTGAATGACTTTCCTATTGTGCTTTCAACCACTACGCACGGTGCACTCAAGCCGTCAATGAATCAAGTATTGCATACTGGCAAAGGCGTAACTCAATTAGGGGCTTACAACGCCCAAGGCAAGCAGTGTCAGTTTCTAGTGGATGTACTACAGCATACATTGCCAGACGTAATGTGGAATAACACGATTGAAGAAGCACTATGGCATAAGCTTGCAATTAACTGCGCGATTAACCCGCTCACCGCATTAGAGCAATGTCGCAATGGTGAGTTAGCCGATGAACGCTTCCAACGGCCGCTGGAAAATATTGTTGCAGAAGTCGCCGATGTCATGAGCGCTGAAGGCTTTGCGATCACTCAATCATCACTGCTTGCTAAGGTTAAGCAGGTGATTCAAGCCACAGCAGAGAATTATTCGTCAATGCATCAAGATATTTTCTATCAACGTAAGACTGAGATAGACTTTATTACGGGCTATTTACTGAAGAAAGCAGAGCAACATCAGCTCGCAACACCAGAAAATAGTAAGCTATATCACGCCATTCAACAGATAGAACACAGCTGGAAAAGCCAATGAGTAAACGAATTTTAGTCCCGATAGCAACGGGCTGTGAAGAGATGGAAGCGATCACCGTGATTGATATGATGGTCAGAGCTGGCTATCAAGTCGTGGTTGCCAGTGCTAATCTCGACGGGCAATTGATGATGAAAGCCTCACGCGGAGTGACATTAACCGCAGACTGTAAACTGCTGGATGTGATCGATGAAGAGTTTGACGTGATTGCGCTGCCCGGTGGCGTTGGAGGCGCTGAGATCTTTCGTGACAATCCAGTGCTAATCGAAATGCTCAAGCAACAGCATAACCATGGTCGATGGTTGGCGGCTATTTGTGCCACGCCAGCCTTAGTTTTGCAACATCATCAGCTTTTCCCGCAAGCGATCATGACAGGGCACCCGGCTTTTCGCGATCATATCCCCACTGATTTATGGCGAGATCAACGCGTAACCATCGATACAAACCATCAATTAATCACCAGCCAAGGGCCGGGAACAGCACTTGAGTTCGCGATGGAGATCATCATATCACTCTCAGGTAAAGCACACGCATGGTCAGTTGCACAACCAATGGTGACACTGGCAGCATTGAATTATCACAAGTTAGGTGAGCAATAATGTTTGACGTGCAGACCATTCGCGACCAATTCCCCGCGCTCAATCAAGCCGTGGATGGCGAAATTCTGATTTATCTAGACAGCGCCGCTACCACGCAAAAGCCGCAAGTGGTGATAGATGCCATTAGCCATTACTACAGTACGCAAAATGCCAATGTACATCGTGGTAGCCATCGCTTAACAGCAAAAGCGACCAGCGATTTTGAAGCGGCGCGTGACACTATGGCTCAATTTATTGGCGCATCATCTCGTAAAGAGATTATTTGGACTCGCGGAGCGACCGAAGCGATCAACCTGATCACGCAGACTTACGCACGTAATACATTGCAAGCCGGTGATGAGATTCTGGTCAGTGAAATGGAACACCACGCCAATATAGTGCCTTGGCAAATCGTCGCGGCTCAAACCGGAGCAAGCGTCGTCAAAGTCCCCATCACGCCAGAGTGCCACTTTGATCTTGAGGCTTTTCAAGCACGGCTATCGAATAAAACCAAAATTGTCGCCCTAGCCCATACCACCAACGTGACGGGCACGCGCCAACCGATTGAAACCGTGATTAAACTGGCGCACCAAGTCGGCGCTGTGGTCGTGATTGATGGCGCGCAAGGAATTGTGCATGAAACTGTCAACGTGCGCGAACTCGACGCCGATTTTTATCTCTTTTCTGGGCACAAGCTTTACGCTCCCGCTGGCATTGGTGTTCTGTACGGAAAATTAGCGCTGCTTGAAACAATGCCTCCATGGCATGGCGGCGGCAAGATGGTAGAAAAAGTCTCGTTTGAAGGTACAACATTTGCCGAACTGCCGGGGAAATTTGAAGCAGGCACACCGAATATCGCAGGGGCGATAGCCCTTGCCAAAGCAATCGAATGGTTACAAAACTGCAATCGGACGACCGTAGAAACTCACCTGCATAGATTGCAAGCACGTACTTATCAAGCCCTGCAACAGCTCGATGATATTCGCGTAATCGGCTATCAACCGAATGCCAGTATTCTCAGTTTTGTGATGGAAGGCGTTCATCATCAAGACATAGCCACCTTACTCGATCAGCAAGGCATCGCGGTTCGCTCTGGCCATCACTGCGCTCACCCATTAATGGATGCACTCGGGTTAACTGGCACAGTGAGAATTTCGTTTGGTATTTACAATACCGAACAAGAGGTTGAACAGTTGATCGCCGCCATCACTAAAGCGGTTGATATGCTGTAATAATTCCCCCTTTCATCAAAAGGGGGAGATGCTCAGCTTGGATCGATATTTTTTATCTTATCGACAATGGCTTTAAGGCCATTACCACGTGAAGGACTTAAATGGGCAATCAAGCCTATTTTTTCAAAATAAGCATCCACATCAAACGCTTGAATTTGTGCGTAGGTCTTGCCGTTGTACGCAGCAAGGACTAAAGCAATTAAACCACGCACAATCCGCGCATCCGAATCGGCACAGAAAGACCATATTCCTTGGTGCTCCTGCCCCACTAACCATACTTGACTCTCGCAGCCTGCAACACTGACTTGCTGCGATTTCAAAGCATCAGGCATCGCGGGCAATAACTTCCCCCACTGGATCACTTGTCGATAGCGATCTTCCCAGCCAGTAAAATTTTGCATGGTCGCCACAATGTCATCAGCGCTAATCTCACGACCAAAGGGGGAGGCAGGAAAAGGAGTCATTAACTTACACCTTATGTTTCTGAATTAACTTTTCAACAATGCGCGCTACGGCAACAAAACCAAAGGTTGCGGTAACAACCGTCGCAGCGCCAAATCCGCTGGCGCAATCCATCCGCTTTGGCCCTTCTGCGGTTGATTTCACCGCGCACACACTGCCATCGGCTTGCGGATATTTGAGCTGCTCTGTCGAGAACACACAATCAATACCAAACTTACGCGCAGGGTTTACAGGGAAATTATGGCGATGACGAAGCGTATCTTTGAGTTTTTTTGCCAATGGGTCTTGAATCGTTTTGGTTAAATCCGCGACCTTGATTTGAGTTGGGTCAACTTGACCACCCGCACCACCGACGGTAATCACTTTAATTTTATTGCTACGGCAATAAGCCAGTAGTGAAGCTTTCGCTTTCAAACTGTCTATCGCATCGAGCACGTAATCGAACGTTTGACTCAAATAGCGGTGCTGGTTATCTGGCGTGATAAAGTCATCAATTAAGTGCACCACACACTCAGGGTTGATGAGCTTGACCCGCTCGGCCATCACTTCAATCTTACTTTGCCCAACCGTACCGCTCATCGCATGGATTTGACGGTTGATGTTGGTGACGCACACATCGTCCATATCAATCAGCGTTAACTCGCCAATACCGGTGCGCGCCAATGCTTCGACTGCCCATGAGCCAACGCCACCGATACCAATCACACACACATGCGCAGCACGCAGTATTTCAACCTCACGATTTCCATAAAGGCGACGAGTGCCTCCGAAGCGTTGGTTGTAGCTATCTGAAGCGGGGGTATCGAGTTCACGCATAATTAAAAGTCCGATTGAAAGCGATAGAAAAATAAAGAGTGCGATTTATACGCACTCTTTATTTAAAAGTCTAGGTCGAAACCTGTGTCACTATTGTAGCTTTTCAGGCGGCAATGCCCAAGGCGCTTGTGTGGCTGAGTTTTCTAACCCCAGTTTCCAAACGCGACCAAAATGTTTGTAATGCCCAGCTTCCGTTCCGGCGCGCTCGCCCATGCCATGGTACAGATCGAGGTGGTTATCTTTTACCGCGCCGCCCGTATCTAGCACAATCAACATTCGCAACTGATGAGCGCCACTCCATGTGCCATCGGCATTGAGCAGCGGCACTTCTGCTAAAATAGGTGTGCCCATTGGAAAGATGGAACGATCTCCGGCCACCGAGGCCATCGGCAGGAGTGGAATACCGGCAGAGCCAGTGACAGGGGCTGCCGCTTTGGGCGCAAAAAATACATAGGAAGGATTTTGCTCTAGCAGCTCTCTTACCGTCGGTTCATCATTGGCTAGCACCCATTCCTTGATCGCTTTGAGTGACATTTTCTCTCGTGTCACTTCACCTCGTTCAATCAAGACTTTGCCAATACTGATGTAGGCTTTGTTATTCTTACCCGCGTAAGCGAAGTACTCGAGCGTATCGTCATCTTCAAAATGCACAAAACCACTGCCTTGCACCTCCATAATGAAAGGGTCAATCAGGTTCGCCGCATAACCTAACTCAAGCCCTTTTTCAGCTAACGCACCATCATAAATTTGCGCACGCGTTGGGCAATCGGCCGAACATTCAGGCAAACCAAATACGGGATATTTGAATATTTCATCCGGTTGATGGCGAAGCTCCATTACCGGAGAAAAATAGCCAGTGAAAAGCACATTACCTTTTTTATCGCCACCACCAAGCTGCGCCGCTTGTATTCCAAAATTCGCCAAATCTTGTGGATCACCACTTTGCAAAATCCATTCACTGATCTGTTGATACAAAGGTTGATAAATCGCTGCCATCGACGCCGAGCGAGTCACCACTTGTTCGCTCTGTTTGGAAAATTGCGTAAAGTCACGTGGCGTATTGGACTGCACCGTGTCTACTTTGTTGAGCGCTTTAGAGAAATCACCATCCAAATATTGCTGAGCACGGTCGGTCGGTTGCGCACAACCAAACAGCAGCAGTACTGCCGCAAGAGGAAAAATTTGCTTAATCACAGAAGTTATCCGTTATTTGAGTTACTAAAAGCATGACAAACTCGCGCCTAAACCGCAATCAGCGAATTGTTAACGGAGGTTTTTTTGGTATTTTCCTGACAATCGGAAGGTTGGATTGTAGTGCGACGACGACATTTGTGTCATTTCGGTATTGTTATCATCACGCATTTTGTAACGATAGCTCGTATCACCAATCTGGTATTCTAAAAAATGACCATCAAACTCAAATGAAGTGGTGAGTACTCGGCCACTACTGATCACGCCTGCTTTCCCCAATTCAATTCGTTTGGCTGAATAAGGGGCAACATACTGCTCAACCCAAACCCCATACACCTCATCTTTTGGCGAAAAATAGTTTTCCAACCGAGTAAACAGGTCACCGTATAGCGACGCTACGGAAAGCAAGCCAATCATCACAACCAGCATCAAGCCTCGTTCAATGTACTTACGTCTTCGCAAGTTTGTGAACTGAGGCGTAGCCGTAAGGCCTACGTTTTTTGTCATTTTCATGCGACTCAACTCGTTGGTTTTGGCCATATTTCGCCTTTATTGGCAAGCAGTCTAACGTGTCCTAAATCAGAGATAAAATCGGCGATTGAATAATTGCACCAAACTCAAAAAACCACTTGCCGACAAGTGAATAAAAAGTCATTATTTGAACATATTTAAACACCAAGGTGCTCTCAGAGTGAAAATTCGCAGTACAGCTCTCGTTAAAGGATTTAGACAATCTGCTCCCTATGTTAACGCTCACCGTGGTAAAACCATGGTGATCATGCTCGGCGGTGAAGCGATTGCCGATAAAAATTTCGCTAATATCATCAGCGATCTCGCACTGCTGCATAGCCTTGGTGTCAAAATTGTTTTGGTGCACGGTGCTCGCCCACAAATCAATCAAATTCTGGCGACACATCATTGCTCCACTCCTTATCACAAAGGCATTCGGGTCACTGATGAGGAAGCGCTCAGCTTAGTCATGCAAGCCGCGGGGCAGCTCCAACTCGCTATCACAGCACGCCTTTCAATGAGCTTAAATAACACACCAATGGCTGGTACTCAGCTCAATATCGTTAGTGGTAATTTTGTTATCTCTCAACCATTAGGTATAGATGATGGTGTCGATTATTGCCACAGTGGCCGCATTCGCCGTATTGATATTGAAGGCATCAACCGTATGCTTGACCAAGGTTCGATCGTGCTACTGGGGCCAATTGCGAGTTCCGTCACTGGCGAATGTTTTAATTTGCTCTCTGAAGAAGTAGCCACACAAGTCGCAATACGCCTAAAAGCAGATAAGCTGATCGGCTTTTGCTCAGAGCAAGGCATTATCGATGAGCAAGGCAATGCGATTGCTGAACTGTTCCCATCTGATGTTGAACGGATAATGCAGCGTATTGAAGCAGATACCGACCAAGTTCAGGATAATAGCTCAGGTACCTCACGCTTTCTGCGTGCCGCCGTTTCAGCGTGCCGTGCAGGTGTGCCACGTAGTCATTTAGTCAGTTACAAACAAGATGGTGCTTTGATCCAAGAGTTGTTCTCTTTTGACGGGATCGGCACTCAGATCGTCATGGCAAGTGCCGAACAAGTCCGTCAGGCACAGATCGATGATATCGGCGGAATTTTCGATTTAATCCGCCCGTTAGAAGAACAAGGAATATTAGTACGGCGTTCACGTGAGCAGTTAGAGCAAGAGATCCACAAATTCACGATTATTGATAAAGATGGCTTATTGATTGGTTGCGCCGCGCTTTACCCTTACCCAGAAGAGGGCATGGCAGAAATGGCGTGTGTCGCTATTCACCAGGAGTATCGGGACGGCAACCGCGGTTTATTGTTACTCAATCACATGAAGCAACAAGCAAAATCGATGCGTTTAGATCGCCTCTTTGTTTTGACAACGCACAGTTTGCATTGGTTTAGAGAACAAGGTTTTTATGAAGTCGGTGTGGAATCGTTACCGATAACTAAACAGAGTTTGTACAACTATCAACGCCGTTCAAAAATTTTAGTCCTGACGCTCTAACGTCAGGATATTGTATTTATTCGTTAAGTTATGGTGAATAGTTTATCTTTGATCAAGTGCAAACGTTTTCATTGTTTTGTATACAAAATAAGCGCTTTATTTAACTTAATATTATGTGTAGAATCCGCCGACATCATTAATGATGTACATTTAATGAACAACACAGGAACTTGGCTTTATACCGATTGGTCAGATACCAGTAGGTCGGCTTGCACGGATTGCTTTTACTACGACACGTACTTAAGAGCAAAAATTCTATGAAAACTGTTATTTGTAACTCACTTCAAAGCTTTTGGGATATGGCTGATAACCAATTCCTTGAAGGCCAACATGTGCATTGCGTATTTCCCGTTAACGACAAGCTACGAGTCTTTATACTCAGCTCGCAAGATCGTTATAAAATCAGAAACATCTCTTTTACTCATGCTTTCGCATAGCAGCACACCAAATCAGTAATTGAGCTTCCCCCAAACAACGGAATGAATTGAACATACCATGTAAACTTCAAACTGTGTGGGGACAGCTCAAACTCGTTTATCCTAGTTGCTGATTTACGCTAGTCTCTTGTCTAATCTCGTAACTAAGCCGCTGGCTCGCTGCGTTTTTATCTTGAGCCCTCGTTTCATCGTTCCCATGTCAGCAAAAAGCATCAGCTGCTTCTTGGCGCGCGTAATGCCAGTATAGATAAGCTCTCTGGTCAATATCGGGCTAAAATCAGGCGGTAAAATCATCAGCGTTAGCTCAAACTCACTGCCTTGTGATTTATGGATGGTCATCGCATAGGCTGTTTCGTGCTCTGGTACGCGGCTTGGTAAAATAGCTTTCACGCTACCATCTGGCAGCTCAAAATACACTTTCAAACGCGGTTCTTGCTCACTCGTATCAAGCATGCATATGCCGATATCACCATTATACAAACCCAGCCCATGATCGTTACGCGCCACCATCACGGGTCGGCCGTGATACCAAATCTCATCTTGAGTCTTAATCAACTTACGTGCGACCAGCGCACGTTCAATACGTTGATTCAAACCACTTACCCCAAAATCCCCTTCACGAATAGCGCAAAGCAAACGGCATTGATTAAAGCAATCCAATACAGCTTTGGCTTTTTGGGCTTGAGTTTCCGAAGCGTCAGCACCAGAATTCTTGATGCGCGTGAGATAACGACCATACTCCTTGACTAAGGTTTTCAGCATTAGGTTATAGCTTTCACTGCTGAGTGAGTGGTGCGTAATATCAGCATAATTACGTTTTAACACCTCATCCACCATAGCCACTTGCCCAGCATTGATCGCTTTTGCTAATTGACCAATGCCTGATCGGACATCAAAGCGGTAGCTTTTTTTCAGCATGCATAAACTGTCTGAAATCGGGGTTGCGTTAGGGTGTGAATGAGCAATCAGTGTTTGATAGCCTGTTAACTTAGCTAGGTACTCGCTGTGCGTTCGGCTGTAGCCTAAGGTCAAAAATGAACAAATGTCCCCCAGCACAGCGCCCGCTTCGACTGACGCAAGTTGGTCTTTATCACCCAGTAAAATCAAGCGCGCGTGTTTGGGTAATGCCTCGATTAACTTGACCATCATCGGTAAATCGACCATCGATGCTTCATCAACCACTAATATATCCAAATGCAGCGGGTTACGCTGATGGTGACGAAACTCAACACTGTTAGGTATGACGCCCAATAAACGGTGAAGAGTGCTCGACTCGGTGGGAATCGCCGCTTTCAACGCCGGCTCAACCGCCAGTTCAGCCACCGCTTTACCGATCGATTCCGTTAAACGTGCCGCAGCTTTACCCGTTGGTGCGACCAATTTAATGGTGGGCGTCTCACCTTGCTGTTGGGCTTGGGTAATCAAAGCGGCTAGTAATTTGGTAACCGTGGTGGTTTTACCGGTTCCCGGCCCGCCAGAAATCACGGCAAAGCGGCGTGTCAGTGCCACTGCCGCTGCGACTTTTTGCCAGTTGATGCAAACGCTTTGCGGGATCAGCGTCTCTAATGCTTCGAGTTCTTTCGCCGTACGTGCTTGGCTAATGACTTGATCAATCTCATTCCAATCAAGTTCATCGGCGTTGACCACATCCAGAAAATCACACACTTGTTGCTGGCGTGCTGATGCATTGGCTGTCTCTGGCAATTGGCGAAGCGCATGGAGCAGAAAGTGGTATTGACGCGCAAACAGTGTATCGAGCAGCAATTTTAGCTTTTGGACATCAGTAGGCTTTAGGCTCATGGGTGTCCCAAAGCTGATTAAACGCTGTGCTAAGGTAACTTCATAATGCCAATAACGGTGTAGGTATAAACGTTGCCCATCAAACATTAAAGGCACCGCTTCCCCTTGTTGTCCGACTAAGTCTGAACGGTTGAGTAGCCAAGGCCAATCAATCGCCAATAGGTGCTGATTGACCGCCAATGCTGCCTCACCAAACAAGCCTAACTTAGCCGCGAGGTCGACACCCTGCGCCGTTGAAGCATCCACTAAAGGTAAGCAGATATGTCCCTTGGCCAATTCAGCACTGACCACCGCGGCAATAAATCCGAGCGCTTGGCTATGTTCAGCGCCAAGTTGCTGCTGGCTTTTTTGTTCGATAAAACGCGCGAATTGGTAATCTAACTGACGCATAGCGCCTTTTTCCGCTAACTGCTTAAGCGTTGTCATTAGCGTACTGCTCATAAATCTAACTCCATTTGCCCTGCATCGGTCGCGCGAGTATCTACGGTTTCTCCATCAATCAATCTGTCCATCTCATCAAGCAGTTCAAAGCTCGGTTTGGTTGAGAAAATCCCATGCTCAGACTCGCCATCCATGCCGCGCAAAAAGAGATAATAGACTCCGCCAAAATGGCGATGGTAGTCATAGTTTGCTAGACGACTGCGTAAGAATCGATGCAGCGCCAATGCGTAGAGTTGATATTGTAAATCATAGCGATGCTCTGCCATCGCCGCTTTCAAACGATCGCCATGATAGGCGCTCACATCATCCCCCAAATGATTCGATTTCCAGTCCAGCACGTAATACTTTCCTTGATGCTCAAACAGCAAATCAATAAAGCCCTTCAGCATGCCCTGCACAGTGTAAAAACCAAGATCTCCAGCTTTAGCCGACAGTGGATCATGGCGTTGAATGACACGGTTCAATGCAGGAGCGCTCAGTACTTCTATCGGTAATAGAAATTCCATTTCAACCAAGCGCTGAGTGGCGGTTTTTTGGTTCAAACGCAACGTTTTGCCATCTAAAGGTGTCTGTAACACGGTATCGACCAGCGTTTGTAATACTGGTAACCATTCAATATCGATTTGTTCTCGCACCAGTAAATCCAGTATCACTTTTTGGTTAGCATCGCTGCTAGCAGGCTCAGTAAACTCTACCTCTTCAAAGAGAGAATGCAAAAAAGTACCGGGCGTTGCACCGCGTGGAAAAGTAAAAATGGAACGTTCTGGCTCAACCAGTAAAGCTTCCGCTTGCTCATCAACAGAGTCGATATCAAAGCCTGAGACTTCTAAACTCGCGTCGTGGCTAGCGTGTTTCACACCTTGTTTTACCAACCCAGAATAGCTGGTCATTCGCCAAAAACGGTCAATCTGCGCTTGCAGTGTTTTGGCACTCAATACCGGCGTCTCGACGCTCAACGCTTTAAACGGCTCTGGTTGCTCGGCTGGTGGCTCAGAAACACGAATGTATTGATTGGATTGAGCGTGCAGCGCAGCGTGAAGATCGGCAATGCCTGCGGCTTGACCATTTTGCAGCAGATAGCCAATGGCACTTAAATGCACACCGGTTGGCTCTTTGGTGGAGCGGCCATTACGCAGCGGCGCAATGCCGATAAAACAGCCATACACAGCACGAGTCAGCGCTACATAAATCAAGCGCAGATCTTCCGCAAGCCGCTCTTTATCTGCTTGCTTGAGAGAAGCTTCACTGGCGGTAATATCCAGTACAGTTTCCTCATTCACGGCATCATGATATTTGCCTTCACTTGCCTCTCGATAGCTGACCACAAACGGCAGAAACACTAAGTCGTATTCCAAACCTTTCGATTTGTGAATAGTGACGATCTGCACTAGGTTGCGTTCGGATTCCAAACGTTGAATTTGATCATCACGGCCCCCTAGGCCATGCTCGGCGTCACTGATAGCTTGTGCCAGCCAACGCAGCAAACCGTGATCGCTATCAATCTCTTGTCGCGCTTGCTGTAGTAGCTCACCGATGTGCATAAAATCGGTCAGTGAGCGCTCACCTTGCGGCTCTTCCAACCAACGTTCAGCGACGTGACGTTTGCTCATCACACTGCGCAACATAGGAAGCACGCCACGCTCAAGCCACAATTGGCGATACTGTTTAAATTCGTTAACCGCGCTTTCCCATACCGATTCGTCGTTGTTTAAATCATCCAAGCTGGCAGCATCTAAAGCGAAAAGTGGTGAGGCCAAACAAGCCCGCAAGGCGCGATCATGTTCAGGAGTCAGTACCGCTTGCAATAGACGCTGTACATCTTGTGCTACCTCACTGCCAAAAACACTATCGCGGTTCGAGAGATAAACACTGGCAATGCCTTGCGTAGCGAGCGCCTCTTTCACCATACGACCTTCATTACCCGTCCGTACTAAGACTGCGATGTCACCAGCTTGCACGCTCTTTTGCCCTTTAGCAGTATCAAAGTACGCTTGTTGATGCTGCGCGGCGCTCAAAATTGTCTGAATTTGGCTAGCGCACGCTTTGGCCATGCATTGCAGGTATTCGCCTTTTGGCAACGGGCTGTCTTGCGTTTCTTGCAGCCAATAGGTGAGCGCAGGTTGCACGGTTCCGTTAAGCCACCATTGACGCTGCTGCGCATTTGGACTGGCTTCAACGGGTAAAAAGGGAATGTCTTGGTCGTAGATAAAAGCACTGTCAGGCGTACTAAAAATCTGATTGACGGCATTGACCATATTCGCGCTAGAACGCCAGTTGGTCCCCAAGGTGTAGTGTGCGCTCACCTGTTTACGCGCTTTGATGTAGGTAAAAATGTCTGCACCACGAAACGCGTAAATCGCTTGTTTTGGGTCGCCAATCATAAACAAACCACATTCAGCCTTAGGCAGATAAATGCGGCTAAAAATACTGTATTGCAGCGGATCGGTATCTTGGAATTCATCGATCATCGCAACGGGGTAAAGGCTGCGAATCCGCTCAGTCAGTATGCCCAGCTCATCATTATCTATCGCGGCAGAAAGCTGAGTGAGCAAATCATCAAACGATAACCACTGCTTTTGTGCTTTCGCTTTGGCAAGCATGGCTCGGCAATGAGTAATAGCGTGCGCCAGCAGCGGCGCTTCTAAGCTGATGGGTTGTTGCAAAAAGAGCTCAATGGTCGTGAACAGCGCATGTTGCGGGGGTTGACCTTTTTTCGACTTAGCCTCCAACGCGCTTTGTGCAAACTCTTGTAATTCACTCGGTAGGTTCAATTCATGCTGTGGGTTGCTCGCCCACAACGCTAACCCTTCTAGCCGTTTCAGTAACGCTTTCTTGGTTGCTGCATGCAAATCTGAAGCTTCAATGCACGGCGGTAAATCATCGCATGAATCAAGCCACTGCTTTTTTAACGACTCTATGCGTGACAAGCACGATTGATAAAGCGCGCTTAAATCTCCACTCATCGCTTCAACAGAGAGCGTTAGCGCCGAGCCAGTTAAATAGCCACTGATTTTTTCAAGCAGCGCCGCTGGTGATGACCATAAACGGCGCACTTCCGCAGCGAGCTGAATAGACAATGGATAGAACTGACGACGCCAATAATCCGCGACCACTTGCGCTTTTAGATGGCTTTCATCGGTCACAAATTCGTTATTAAAACGGCTGCCCGATTCAAACGCATTTTGGGTGAGCATACGCTGGCAAAAGCCGTGAATGGTATAGACTGCCGCTTCATCCATCTGCCGTTCCGCTTGCAGTAATATTTGCGCCGCTTGCTTGTGATGACTGGTTTGCTCAAGTAGCGGTTTGATAACAGGGTCATCACTGAAACCGCGCGAAAAAGCGATACGCGCCTCATGAATGCGCCGCCGAATACGGTCGCGAAGCTCAGCAGTGGCAGCTTCAGTAAAGGTAACCACTAGAATTTGATCGACCGTCAGTGGCACTTGATGACGTGACTTTGCATCACCATGCCCAAGTAACAGGCGTAAATACAAACCTGCAATGGTGAAGGTTTTACCTGTGCCCGCCGACGCTTCGATAAGCCTTGCACCGTGCAGCGGGAACGTAAGGGTATTTAATGGTGTTGTGACCGTAGCCCGGGTCATACTCATAAACAGTTAGCCTTTGAATACGCAAGCGAATGTGATCGCGCTTGAATAATGGTATGAATAATCAAAATAAGTTTATAAATTAAGACGTTGTGAGATCTTTCTCACGGTTCGCCAAACGGGCAGCCTTTACTATCCGCGCCACGTGTTTCGTCAATCTCACGATGATGCGAACCAACCAAATCATGGTCCCTCTGACCTGTGGCCGTACAGAAAACGCCCTACACAATAATGATTGACTGGCGGCCACCCTACTTCCCAAGCAGTTATCCATCACTAAACATCCTGCACCACTTGCACCCACAATCGTGGCCCTTGCATCACCAACGTGGCCAATAAACGCACCTGCTCAGCTAAGGCTTCATTCCACTGCGGCCAAATCGGCGCGATGTAAACATTGCTTCCTTCACCGTGGCTCATGTAACTTTCATTAAAGGTATCGGCCATTTTCTTGAGCGATTTGTCACGATCATCAACCCATTGACCACGGCTGAAGCCAGCTTCCACACAGGCTAACGCGGTTTTTGGAAAGTAAGCGAGTGGCGCTGTCATACCTTGATAAAACAAATCCACCAGTTCTGCGAGCAACGCTTTGGCTTGTTCGGTATCGGGCATGGGCGGATAAATAAAATGCTGCACACCTTCTTTACGATCGTAGCCCATCAAATGAGTAGGTTGACTTTCGCCCATCGCCGCTAGTGAGAGGTGATCAATCCACGCGGCTAAATAATCCTGCGCGCGAATCGAACCACTGCGGTAGCGCACTAAACCGGATTGATAGCGCTTAGTCAGCCACCCCGTCAGTTGTACGTTTTTGCCTTCACCAAACAATTCAAATCGCAGATCGATCTCTTGGTCATCAAGTGGCGAATGGCATAAGAAAGCGATTCTTTGCGCCAATTCTTGTGCTTGCACGCGATTAGTTTCAAATTCCAAGGATCCAAAAGCACCAATCGGTAACTTTCCTTGCGCGCGCTGCTGGTCAATGAATCTCTCAAGGGCATGCGGTGAATTGGGTTGATCAAGCAGCAACTCTAGCAGTTCATCGCGTAACTGGTAGCTCTCTAAGCCATTTAAGGCAAAGGGTTCATCATCTTCCATTACTGGTAACGGAGGCTCGAACGTCACTTTAAGGCGACGGTTAAAGAAATATTGCACAGGCAAACGCCAAAACCGTTGCAGCTCAACCAGCTCTAAACTGACAGGAAAGCTCGCCCCCTGTAAATAATCGCTCAAGGCGAGATTAAACTCGCCACTGGCTCGCCCTTGCCGACTGGCGGCAGGTAGCCACTCTTTGGCATAGCTACCAGTTTTACTCAAAAAAGCATTAGGGCTAAAAGGCACCATGGCGTGAGTGGTCGTTAAAGCACAGGCTAAATTTTTGGCCGATTGATCGCTACCAAGCGCTTCATCCCCGACCAAACAGTAATTTTGTTGGCAATACTCTAAAAGCTCAGAGACCAACACCGAAGGAACGCGTTCGGTATTATCTTGAATTGAGCGCCCGACGTAGCTGATGTACAAGGTTTGCTGCGCCGAGAGCATCGCTTCTAAGAACAAATAGCGGTCATCATCACGTCGCGAGCGATCGCCAGCGCGGGTGCGACCGTTCATCAAATCAAACCCTTCGGCTGGCATAGTACGCGGGTAAACGCCATCGTTCATTCCTAGTAAACAAACGGTTTTAAAAGGGATGGAACGCATTGGCATTAAAGTACAGAAATTGACTTGTCCCGCCAGAAAACGCTGGCTGATGCGCGTACCTGACAACTTGTTTTGCAAATATTGAGTAATAATACTTGGCGCAAGTGCTTGCTCATAACCGGCCTCGGCCAGTTGATCTTTTAGCTGCGACAAGGTATCGCGAATCGACTTGAGTGCGAGCTCGCCTTCTAGCTCAACCTTGAAAAAAGCGCCAAGCATCTCACCGAACAAGCAACGCCACTCGTCCACGCTTTGGGTTTGTGCTAACTGCTCGCGGTAATGGCTCACTTGCTGAATAAAGTTCGCTAATTTACCAGCCAATTCAGCGTTCATGCCTTGCACTTCATTATAAGGAGCGAGCGCCACTTCGCCTTGCGTAAATAAACCCGCTGAGGCGGGCATGGCATAACCAAGCAACATGCGCTCAATCCCGAATTGCCAAGTATTTTGCTCGGTCTGCGGCAACTCAAATTGTTGCGCGGTGCTAGCATTAAGCCCCCAGCGAATGCCTGACTCTTCTACCCACAATTTGGCTTGCGCAAAGTCTTGCTCATTAAGCTCAAATTTTGCCATCATCGCAGGAGTTTCAAGCAGCTCTAATAACTCTGACGCTAGGCAGCGAGAATCGGGTAAATGCACTAATTGCATAAATGCCGCTAAGATCGGGCTCTCTTGATCTGCCGTACGGTCTGAAATGGAGTAAGGAATGAAGCGTTCACCCGGCGCGTTACCAAATACCGCCGCAATGGCTGGGCTGTAAGCATTGATGTCCGCCACCATCACAATAATATCGCGCGGTTTCAGTTCAGGGTCAGCATCAAACATTGCCAGCAATTGATCATGCAACACTTCCACTTCTCGCATCGGGCTATGGCAAGCATGAAGAGTGAGCGATGGATCATCCAAAGCAATCACTTGTTTGTGGTCGCTACTGTCCAGTTGACTATCATCTCGATGCTCTTGCAAATGTAAAATGTCGGCCTGCAACTGATGCAATAAGTTATCGCGTGGCAGATCAATAAAAAATTCGTGCTCTTCATTTTCCGTTTGGGAGAGTAAAAAAAGATTATCGCGCCCAAGTTTTCCCATCGAGGCTAATAACTCATTGCCAACCGCAGCTTCGGTATGCAATTCATCCACGAGGTTAGCTTCAATGTCACCTTTAAGCGGCGAGCGTTGCCCTTCAAACTGAATCTCATCACCTTGTAAGGCGAACGTTTTACGTTGCTGACTGTGCAGTCTGGCGAGCGTTTTTCTATCTCGAAGATCGCCCCAATAATGCTGACAAGGGTTGGTAAACATCAAGTGAACATCAATCTGATCGCCCAACGCTTTGAGTGCATCCATATAACGAGGCGGCAGTGACGAAATACCGAAAATAAACAAACGTTTAGGCAGTTTGGTTAAATCAACCGAGCCACGCGCAAGCTGATCAATAAAACTTTGATAGAGATTGGCACGATGGTAGTGCGACTGGCCTTGATCTAGCGTGTATTGATATAAGGCTTGCCATAATATCGGCTGCCATGGGTGCTCATCACCAATCTCGCTCACATCATCGCCCGCCTCCCACTTGGCAATCCAATCGGGGCGGTAGACTAAATAACCATCAAAAATATCGGCAATTTTCTCGGCCAACTGATAGAGCTTGGAATGGTCATCATCCTGTTCAAGGTAACGCTGCAAAGGGGCAAAGGGGTCGAGCGTGAGCAAAGTTGGCAACAGATGCATCAATTTCCACGTCATCGCTTCTTTGTTAAAAGCGCTGCGCTTAGGTACATCAGGTAGCACTTTAGTGAACATGTCCCAAATAAAGGTCGCCGGTAGAGGAAACTCAAGGTTCGCCGCCACACCGAGCTCTTTCGCTAAGGCCATTTTGAGCCATTGCGACATCCCCGGGCTTTGCACCAAGATCTGCTCTTTCTCAAAGGGGTTGGCTAACGGTGCACTTTTGATCAAATGCACGAGTAGGATCTTTAAGGTATCGACTTTATTAGAATGGTAGACAGTAAACAAAATGCACTCACGCTTTTCTTGTCACAATAAGGACTGAGATTAGCATAAGTGCATTCTATACTTGAGAATTTTATGTTTTGAATTGCCTAAACTGCAGGCTATTTCATTTCACAGTTCAATGCGTGTTCATCTTGCTCTTCTAGCTCATTCATGCTGCTGAGTAGCACGCGATGAGGTTGATAGAAATTTAAGTAACGAATAGCAACATAACCCACCACAATAGTTGCCACAATCAACTCTAACCCAGCTAACCAATGCACTTGCTGTACATACTCAGCACTCACCCCAACGGTTTCCATCCAATGTGTGAGTTTAAATAGCGCCGTTGCACCAATCACCATTGGGAAGGTAAACGCTGCGTAGCCTGGGCTAAAAGGCAAGCGTAATAATTTAAAGAAAGCTAAGTAGATAATCGTTGTCATTAACACGGCAATACCAAATAAAATGCCGATAATCACTGGCGATGGGTTAGCCGTGACAGTTAAGTAACCAGCCAATGAGAGGCTCGCTGGTGCCGCCAAAATAGCCATGGTTGGTTTTGCTGCATCTGGTACTTCATGTGTGAACATGAAACGGTAAATCATCATCGGCAGCATCACCGCATAAGCGACTAAACCGAACATCATGGTTGCATTTGCGATTGGTGCAAGTGCTGGGTTTCCAGAAAACGCCACGTCGGCCACAATAATACCCACAGGTGGAACGAACCAACTTGGCACCATGTGGTGAAGTTCAAAAGACTGCGCACGATGGTACAAAAAACTGACCAAGAAGATGATGTGTAAACCCACAGCAAATAGCCATAACGCATCACCGGCCATTGGGTAAAAATGGCCTAATGAATTGGAAACCACCATGGTGCCCATCGCAAAAGTAGGCACAACACTGCCCACGACCGGATGAGCGAGATCTTGGCGTAATAAGTGGCCATGAAAGAGAAATTTAAACGCAAGAACCACCAGCAACACGCTGGCAATAACGGCTCCACTTAATTGGCCATAACCTTGTAATGGTGCAAAGTTTTCCCAACTCCAACCCAAGCTTGCGATGCCTAGAGCTAAACCCGCCATAGGGGTTGGCGCACCCATAACTTTCGCTTTTGCTGCTCGAATCATATTGACCTCTCATCAGAACTAACAAAGTAGTTGTTCAATGGCGCTATCA
>NZ_CAWNIB010000065.1:0-7898 GCF_963874405.1 Vibrio sp. V08_P9A1T1 | reverse complement strand
AATGATTAGGTATTATATGAACTATGTTGATGGCTGTCAGCTAACTTCTGTCAAATATTTGACTTAAATTTGATTATTGAAGTTTTACTTGGGTCGGTTTAACATTTTCGCTTGGGTAGCAACCTAATACTTTTAAATGCTTAGTGATTTTTGTTAGCTCATTCAATGCTTGCTGCATTTCAATGGAATCAAGATGTGATTCAAGATCAACATAGAACATTTCTTCCCAAGGATTACCCATAATAGGTCTCGATTCCAATTTGGTCATATTGATGCCGTAGCGTTGCAGCACTAACAAGCTTTCAACAAGTGAACCAGCTTGTTGCGATGTCGACATGATTAATGTCGTCTTCGCTGGAATTTGAGTAGAGACTTCCACGGGTTTTCGCGCAACAACAATAAAGCGAGTCTGGTTTTCTGTTTGATTGGCGATATTAGATTTGATCGATTGTAAGCCGTACAGTTTACCGCTGGAAGCATTGCCAATTGCGGCAACATCGTTGCGATTAAGCTGCTGTACTTTTTGCATCGCATCAGCGGTGCTCGCACAGGTTTCAAGCGTAACGCCTTTTAGGCGGCTTAAAAATTCGCTGCACTGCTGGTGGGGCTGTGGGTGTGAATAAAGGATTTTAAGCTCTTCCAAACGTAATTCAGAGGTGGCGACCAAGCAGTGCTCAATCGGTAAAGTGAGCTCACCGACAATGTACAAGGTAGTATGTTGCAGCAAATCATACACCTCGTTAATTGAACCTGAACTGGTATTTTCAATCGGCAATACCCCATAGTCGGCATGACCCGATTCAACCGTTTTAGTGACTTCTTTAAACTGATCGCAATTGAGTTCGATCAACTCTGTATTTTTACGACTGAAGTACTCACGGGTTGCAAGATGGGAGTAAGAACCTTTAGCACCTAAAAAAGCAACTCTTGCCAGCGGTTTACGGCTCAGTTGCGGATTGGCTAGATTCTGCAAGTATGCTTGCTGTAGCAAGACGGAGTCTTCAATGATGGTATGAAATAGTTTAGTAATGTACTGAGCATCTAAATTGTATTTTTCTTTACCAGTATTAATCAATTTGACTAAAAGTTGCTGTTCACGTATTGCATCTCTCACTGGTTTTGCGGTTTCCACTTTGCTTTTAGCGACTTCAATGCTGAACTTTCGACGTTCTGCCAGTAGGTTTAGCAGTTGATCATCAAGCTCGTTCAGTCGCAAGCGGATCTCTTCAAGTGAATAGTGCTTTTTAGTCATAAAAATGTCCTTGTAAAAAAGCCTCCCAGTGGGAGGCTTCCTGTTCGTTTTTGACTTATCTTCTGTCAACGACCATGCCTCCAAGGTTATTGGAGAAAAAAGAAGTCAAAAAAGAACAGTGAGGTTAAGTGCATAAGAAGGTGATTTCTCTTTGAATGTAAAGACACAATAAGCAAGCAACCGTAGAGCGTCAAGCAAAAAAATAGCGCTTGAAAGCGCTATTTTTCATCATATTAAACTTTATTCAACTTCTTCTTCTACTTCCGGTTTGTCGGTACGACGAGCTTCCGGTTTATGGCGCAGTTTGTTGAGTTGGCGTTCTAATTTTTGTTCTACCTCATTGATAGCTGCGTAAAGATCTTCATGGGTTGCAGAAGCGACTAATTGTCCTTTGGGTACCGTGATAATAGCTTCGAATCTTTTTTGTTTATTGGGCTCTTCACTAAAGCTAGCTTGGCATCCTATGATATCCACTTGCCATTTTTCTAGTTTTTTAAATTTGCTCTCAATGTGAGTGCGGATTGCAGAGGTGATGTCGATATTTTTACCAGTGATAGTTACTTTCATAGATGTTTTCCTCTGTTGCATCCCTCATGGGTTAACTTCAGATTACTGATTTAATACTAAAGTAATGTGATCTGGATCACTTTATTGAATGTGATTTCAAAGGGCGAGTTTAAACGTGATCTCACGCAAAGAGTGCTGACAAAGAGTAAAGAAAAAGCTTGTGATTCCTATCAATCTGGATAGATTGGTTAAAAGATCAAGCTAAGAATTTCCCATTTTTAGGGTGTTTTTGCGGCCTAAAAAGAGCGCTGCTCATTTCTTATTCAAGTGTTTTTTGTGATCTTTATTCTAACGATGTTTTGAACACCTCCCTTTTTATTTCAGTTTTCCCTGCACCACTCATTTTCCAGCCGTCTTTTGCTGGCGTGTTATTATTCCCATCGACTCCAAATAAAAAAACCACTCAAAGCGTGAGTGGTTTTCATGGCGTACCTAAGCTTATTGCAAACTATTGTGGATTGAGTGCAATTAACTTTTGAGTTCTGGCAATGGCATCGTTCAGTTTGAGCTGTTTATACGCTTCCAACTGAATGTGTAATGATTTGCGAGCCGCTTCAGTGTCTGGATACGTTTTTTGTAGCTCCTGAGCACGGTTGATGGCCGCAATCCAAGATTCACGGCGTAAGTAAAAATCAGCTGTGGCAAGGTCATATTCAGCCAGCCTATTTTTTAACGCGAATAAGCGTTTATGAGCATCTTCTGCATAAGGGCTTGTTGGGTAGCGTTGCAGCAGTTTCTTAAAATCAGCAAACGCAGCTTTTACCGGTTCTGGATCACGATCCGCGCGATCGACATTAAATAGGTCATGCATGAAGTTGCGATCTTGCGCCATATGCGTCAAACCACGCATGTAGAGTACCCAATCCATTTTTTCATGGGTTGGATTCAAACGGGTAAAGCGTTCAATGGTCGCTAAACCTAACGCAAGATCATCGTTTTTGTAGTAAGCGTAAATAAGGTCAAGTTGAACTTGTTCTGAATACGCGCCGAAGGGATAACGTGAATCTAACGCCTCAAGTTTTTGAATGGCCGTTAACCAGTTACCACTTTGCAGTGAGGTTTGCGCTTCTGAGTATAATTCAGAAGGCGGCACATCAGGGACAATCTCTTCGCTGCTTGAACAGCCAAATAACAGTGATAATGCGAGTAAGCCTGATAAAGTGTGGTGTTTCATGACAGGAGTCGTTTCCTTGAATTAATGCTTCTTAATTGAGTGCGTAATCGCTTTACAAATCGTTTCGTTACTTTCTTAGCAGTAACAGATACAATGACGCCATATTTTATCCATACTAGACGCTATTAGTCTCACGGTTTTTAAAAAAGTTCGATATGGCTCAGCAGATTGAATTAACAAATACAGTAAAAGATAGCCAGTTAGGTCAACGTTTAGACCAAGCTGTCGCTGAATTATTCGCAGATTTCTCTCGTTCACGTCTAAAAGAGTGGCTTTTAGAAGGCAAAGTTCAGGTCAATGGTGAGGTGATCACTAAACCAAGAACGAAAGTCATGGGGGGAGAAATCATTACGGTCCAAGCCGAGCTTGAAGATGAAGAGCGTTGGGAAGCGCAAGATATACCTTTAAATATCGTGTATGAAGATGACGATATTATGGTCATCAACAAACCACGAGATTTTGTCGTTCATCCAGGCGCGGGTACTCCAGATGGCACAGTGTTAAATGCACTGTTGTTCCACTATCCAGCTATTGCAGAAGTACCTCGTGCGGGGATTGTGCATCGTTTGGATAAAGATACGACTGGTTTAATGGTGGTCGCTAAAACGGTTCCTGCACAAACACACTTAGTTCGAGCGTTGCAAAAGCGTAAGATTACGCGTGAATATGAAGCGATTGTGATCGGTACTATGACTGCTGGTGGGATGATCGATAAGCCGATTGGCCGCCACTCAACAAAACGTACATTGATGGCGGTAAGCCCGATGGGTAAACCAGCGGTAACTCACTATCGTGTGGCCGAGCATTTTCGTGAACATACGCGACTTCGTTTGCGTTTAGAAACGGGCCGTACTCACCAAATTCGTGTGCATATGTCATATTTGCAGCATCCTTTGCTTGGGGATACCGCCTATGGTGGCCGCGCTCGCATTCCGAAAGGGGCAACGCAAGAGCTGACCGATATGATCCGTGGTTTTGATCGTCAGGCTTTGCATGCCGTTATGCTTCGACTTGAGCATCCTGTGACTGGTGAAATGCTAGAATTTCATGCGCCAGTACCTGACGATATGATCATTATGGCGGAAGCTTTACGCGTAGATACTAAGTTGAATAAAAAAGACGAGTTCTAATGCAGAAGATCATCCCTAACTGGAATGCACCTAAACATGTAAAAGCTTTCTCCTCGACTAGAGTCGGTGGCTTTTCGTTAGCTCCTTATCAAGGGCTGAATTTAGGCATGCATGTTGGGGATGATCCTTTATCCGTTGAAAAAAATCGCCAATGGCTAACGCAGCAAGCGGCGATGCCCTCTAAACCTATTTGGCTTAAACAAACGCATTCAACACAAGTGCTAGAGGTTACTCAACCTACTCAGCAGATTCTGAGTGCCGATGGTGTTTTTACCCATCAGCATAATGTGGTTTGTTCTGTAATGACCGCTGATTGCTTACCTGTTCTACTCACTAATCACCAAGGCAGCGAAGTGGCTGCAGTTCATGCTGGTTGGCGCGGTTTAGCTAATGGGATACTCGAAAATGCGCTCGCCAAATTTTCTAGTGATATCCTAGCTTGGCTCGGTCCTGCTATCGGTCCTACGGCATTTGAAGTCGGTGATGATGTATACCATGCCTTTGTTGATCAAAATACCAAAGCAAAGGCCGCATTTTCTCTTCAAGAGAATGGAAAATGGCTAGCAAATATTGCACAGTTAGCCACGTTAAGGTTGCATCAATGCGGTGTTTCAGAAATATCAGATAGCGGCCTTTGTACCTTCCATAATCCTCATCAGTTTTATTCCTATCGACGCGACGGAATCACAGGTCGCCAAGCTTCATTTATTTGGATCGAAGAGTAACTTACGCAAGATCAATCTTCCCTAACTTGCCCCTTGAAAAAGCACTAGTGCGTAGCCATCTTTAGCTACGTAAGATTAGTTTCTCAATTAAGGTGAGGAAAGTTGGTATGCGTCTTGATCGATTTACAAGCAAATTTCAAATTGCCATTTCTGATGCTCAATCATTGGCATTAGGCCGTGATCATCAATATATCGAGCCTGTTCATTTGATGGTGGCATTGCTCGATCAAAATGGCAGTCCAATTCGTCCACTTCTTACTATGTTAAGTGTGGACGTTATGCAATTGCGCTCGAAGCTCAGTGAGATATTAGACCGTTTGCCAAAAGTTAGCGGCATCGGTGGTGATGTTCAGCTTTCTAGCGCAATGGGTACTATGTTCAATTTGTGCGATAAACTCGCGCAAAAACGGCAAGATTCCTACATTTCTTCGGAAGTATTTTTGCTAGCCGCACTAGAAGATAAGGGCGCGCTTGGTCAATTACTCAAAGAAATAGGGCTTACCGAGAAAAAAGTTTCTGAAGCAATAGAAAAAGTGCGTGGAGGTCAGAAAGTGAATGATCCAAATGCAGAAGAGCTAAGACAAGCGCTTGAGAAATTCACAATAGATCTAACTGAACGAGCGGAACAAGGCAAACTTGATCCTGTCATCGGGCGTGATGATGAAATTCGTCGCACCATTCAAGTATTGCAACGCCGGACCAAAAACAACCCCGTGATTATTGGTGAGCCCGGTGTAGGTAAAACGGCGATTGTGGAAGGGTTAGCGCAGCGCATTATTAATAATGAAGTGCCAGAAGGTCTACGTGGTCGTCGAGTATTGTCATTAGACATGGGGTCTTTGGTCGCAGGGGCTAAGTATCGTGGTGAATTTGAAGAACGCTTAAAATCGGTGCTTAACGAGCTAGCGAAAGAAGAGGGTAATGTCATCCTCTTTATTGATGAGTTGCACACTATGGTCGGTGCAGGTCGAGGCGAAGGCGCAATGGATGCGGGGAATATGCTTAAGCCCGCTCTGGCTCGAGGAGATCTACACTGCGTCGGTGCGACCACTTTAGACGAATATCGTCAATATATAGAGAAAGATCCGGCACTTGAGCGACGTTTCCAAAAGGTACTGGTTGATGAACCTAGCGTAGAAGACACAGTAGCTATTTTGCGTGGTTTGAAAGAGCGCTATGAGCTCCATCACCATGTGGAGATCACCGATCCCGCTATTGTTGCTGCTGCGAGCTTATCGCACCGTTATATTTCTGATCGCCAGTTGCCCGATAAAGCGATTGACTTGATCGATGAAGCCGCTTCAAGTATTCGAATGCAAATAGATTCAAAGCCAGAATCTTTAGATAAGCTTGAGCGCAAAATTATTCAGCTGAAAATTGAGCAACAAGCGCTAACGAATGAACACGATGAAGCGAGTGAAAAACGCTTACAGGTGTTAAACGAAGAGTTAAAAGTGAAAGAGCGCGAGTTTGCCGAGCTGGAAGAAGTTTGGAATGCGGAAAAAGCAGCTCTTTCGGGTACTCAGCATATTAAGTCCGAATTAGAGCAAGCGCGTATGGATATGGATTTCGCACGTAGAGCGGGTGACTTGAACCGTATGTCAGAACTTCAATATGGCCGAATTCCTGAACTTGAAAAGCAGCTCGACCTTGCAACTCAAGCTGAAATGCAAGAGATGACTTTACTGCGCAACAAAGTAACTGATGTAGAAATTGCGGAAGTGCTTTCAAAGCAAACTGGTATTCCAGTTTCTAAAATGCTGGAAGCTGAGAAAGAAAAACTGCTGCAAATGGAGGATGCGCTGCATCAACGAGTTATCGGACAAGTTGAAGCCGTCGAAGTGGTATCAAATGCGATTCGCCGTAGCCGAGCTGGGTTATCTGATCCAAATAGACCGATTGGTTCCTTCTTATTCTTAGGGCCAACTGGTGTGGGTAAAACTGAATTGTGTAAAACACTCGCAAACTTTATGTTTGATAGTGAAGATGCCATGGTGCGAATCGACATGTCTGAGTTTATGGAAAAACACTCAGTAGCGCGATTAGTCGGCGCGCCTCCAGGTTATGTGGGCTACGAAGAGGGTGGCTACTTGACCGAGGCTATTCGTCGTAAACCGTACTCGGTTATCTTGTTGGATGAAGTTGAGAAAGCACACCCTGATGTCTTTAATATCCTACTACAGGTATTAGATGATGGGCGCTTAACTGATGGACAAGGACGCACAGTTGATTTTCGTAATACAGTGGTAATTATGACCTCAAACTTAGGGTCTTCGCAAATTCAAGAAAAATTCGCAAGCTTGGATTATGAAGGCATTAAAAAAGAGGTAATGGAGATTGTAGGTAAGCATTTTAGACCAGAGTTCTTAAACCGAGTGGATGAAAGTGTAGTATTCCATCCGTTGGCGCAAGAACAAATTAAATCGATCGCTTCTATTCAATTAGCCCGTCTTGGTAAACGAATGGAAGAGAAAGGTTATCAGCTTGAGGTATCTGAAAAAGCGTTAGAGCTGATTTCTCAAGTTGGGTTTGATCCTGTTTACGGAGCAAGACCATTGAAACGCGCGATTCAACAAAGCGTTGAAAATCCATTAGCGAAAGAAATCTTGGCAGGAAGAATCCTACCGGATAAAAAAGTTAAGCTAGTTGTTAGCAATGACCAAATTATTGCTCATCAAGACTAAACATTTACATTCAAAAGGGCCAGAAATGGCCCTTTTTGTTTGAAAATTACCCTCATTGGTTCTTTTGTGAGCTGTTGGTTCGTTTTTATGAGAAAGTTTCATTTTAATACTTGTGTCCTTCTCTAAACTACCTATAATGCGCCTCGTTGTCAGGGCAGTGCTAGTTACTTCTGATGATAACAGATGGACACTTGTTTAAAAGAAATAATCGATAAAGTGTTTGACACTTAAGGTTATATCGCTAGAATGTTCGTCCGCTTTGAATGCTTTTAGATAAGCATCCAAGCAAGCTCTTTAACAATATAAACCTATCAATCTGTGTGGGCACTCGTTGATGATAATCAAAAAAGATTTATCAATGAACTG
>NZ_CAWNIB010000064.1:0-7902 GCF_963874405.1 Vibrio sp. V08_P9A1T1 | reverse complement strand
GTTGATGGACGGTTAAACATGCCAACAATAAGAAGATTATCATGAGTAACATAGGCACAAAATTCATCCTTGCTAACCGATTCACGTTTGATCCCAATAGTAACTCTTTGCTTGAACAAGAAAACGAACAAGAGGCTGTTCGCCTTGGTAGTAACGAAAGTCGAATTTTACTTCTACTTTGTGAACGCCCAAATGAAGTCATTACACGCCATGAACTGCATGAGTTTGTGTGGCGTGAACAAGGTTTTGAAGTTGATGACTCAAGCTTAACTCAAGCGATTTCAACACTTCGTAAGATGTTGAAAGATCAAACCAAATCACCAGAATTCGTCAAAACCGTGCCGAAACGAGGTTATCAAATGATCGCCTCGGTGACTCGAGCAACCCCCTATTCACAAAAAAACACCACCAACGAGCCTGAAGAGGAACCGTTACTGGCCAGTGAGTCTATCCAAGACATTGACGCGGATACCACTTCGCAACCCGAAGAGACAACATCCCAAACCGTGACGACAGATCCACTCGCGAAAGTAAAAATAGGGAAAGAAAAGTTAACACTGCAAAGCAAATTGATGTTGGTTGTGGCTCTTTTCTTACCTATTCTGGCTCTCCTATTGACTAGCCCTGCACAATCAAAATTTAAACAGATTGCGGTTTATAACAACATAGTTGTGAATACGCCCATCAATCATCCAGACCTAAACAAATGGTTACCTTCTATTGAAAAATGCGTAAAAAAATACAATGAATCACATACTGGAGAACTGGCACCTAAGCAGGTGATTGCGACTGGTGGTCAAAATAATCAGCTCGTATTGAATTACATCCATAGTTCTGAGTTCTCGGGTGAAAATGTCACTTTACGAATTTTAGCTAACCAAGATGATTTGGCCAACGTGTGTAAATAAGGGCATAAATATGAATCCAAAAGTGGCAACCCTCATCTTAGCTATCTCTGCACTATTCAGTAGTTGGTTATACTGGGGCAGTGATTTAAAAATAGAACAAATCCTAACGGCGCAAGAATGGCAATCTAAAATGGTCACTGTGGTAAAACGCAGTCAACAGAATGATTCTGTTGGGCCAATCCGTCGGGTTGATGTCAATTCAAATGTGAAATATTTACCTAACGGTACTTATATTAGAATGTCAAATGTGAAGTTATTCGCCGTGGGTGGTGAAAGTGAAAGTTTCATTAATATCTCAGAAACCGGCACCTGGGATATCAGTGATAGCTACTTATTGATATCGCCTAGCGAATTTAAAAACATTAGTTCTAGTCAAAGTAAGGACTTTACCCCTGAGCAACTAGAACTGATTACTCAATTTTTCAAGATGGATGCTCAACAAAGCCGACGTATTGATGTCGTCAATGAAAAAACATTATTGCTCACCAGCCTAAGCCATGGTTCGACAGTGCTGTTTATCAATTAGCCATCGAGTAATCTGTAACTTCAATGAAGGATCGAAAAGGTCCTTTGTTGCGAATGGCCCTTACTTCTTCACAAAAGGTACACCATGGAAAAAGCCAATATTGAGATCTACTATTGCCGCCAATGTAATTGGATGCTTCGAGCCACTTGGCTAAGCCAAGAGTTACTGCATACTTTTAGTGAAGAAATTGAATCTGTGCGTCTCTACCCTGATACAGGGGGACGATTTGAAATCATGTGCAATGGACAACGTATTTGGGAACGTAAACATGATGGTGGTTTCCCTGAAGCAAAAGTTCTTAAGCAACGAGTCCGAGATATCATTGACCCAGAGCGAGATCTGGGTCATTCAGACAACAGGTAAATCAGATAGCGACGGGTTTAAGAACTGGTCGCTAAACGATATTGCGCTAGTCCTTGCCCCTCTAGCCCTATTACTTGAAATAATCCATCCGTATAAATAGCGTAGCTTGGGGGAAATTCATTACGTGGAAAGGTCGCGGACCCCGGGTTGACAATAATGACATCATCTTGACCTTGCGCCATAGGGATGTGCGAGTGGCCATGGATCAAAACATCACCTTTTTTTAATGGTGGCCTATTTTGAGCATTATATTGATGGCCATGCGTTAAGAAAAAACGAGTTCCTGACTCCAAAACTACCCAACAAAAATCCATCATCATCGGAAAGTCGAGCAGCATTTGGTCGACTTCGCTATCACAATTGCCTCTGACCGCCACAATATGCGGCGCCCATCGATTCAAGCACTCCGCAACTGCGGTCGGATTATACCCATCAGGTATAGGATTACGCGGACCATGATTTAAAAGGTCTCCTAGCAGTACTAAAGTGTCTGCACCTGACTGTTCAAATAGACTGAGTACTTTTTCAGTAGCAGGCAGTGAACCGTGTAAATCCGAAGCAAAAAACAACTTCATACTTTTATCTCCGTATTTTGGAGCTACAGATTGTACGAATTTCAGCACACTTCGTCATCTTTAGTTATGGATAAACATTGTCATTTATCACCACGAACAATTCACGTATGCTAAATAAGTTTCCTATATTAGGTTAGATGGCAAACAAGCATCGCCACTTAACCAACATGGCTATCGTTCTCATCACCACCATTTAGGTGATATCGCACAGACCAATGAGGTAGAAACATGAAAATACTATTAACGGGAGGGACTGGCTTTATCGGTAAAGAGCTGATGAAACAGATTTTCACGCACAATATCTACCTCCTCACGCGCGATATAGAGCGAGCTAAGCAGCAGCTCGCCCATGTAGACAAAGGTAGTATCACCTACCTGACCTCCCTAGCGAGTTTAAAAGACGCGAATCAATTTGACGCCATTATCAATCTTGCAGGAGAACCGATCGCCGACAAACGTTGGAGCAAACAGCAAAAAGCGATCATTTGCGCTAGTCGATGGGAAATAACAGAGCGGTTAGTTGAACTCATCCATGCCAGTACTGAACCACCCTCCGTTTTCATCAGTGGCTCGGCCGTCGGCTATTATGGTGACCAACAGTCTCATCCGTTTGATGAAACATTACATGTGCACCAACAAAGTTTTCCTCATCACGTTTGCGAAAAATGGGAGCGCATCGCCCTCCAAGCGCAATCAGAAAAAACTCGAGTGTGCCTATTGCGTACGGGGATCGTGCTCGCTAGTGATGGTGGTGCTTTAAAGAAAATGCTGCCACCTTACCGTTTAGGCTTGGGCGGCCCTCTTGGTAAGGGTGAGCAGTATATGCCATGGATCCACTTATTAGATATGGCACGAGCGATAGCCTATTTATTAGACATGCCACATGCACAAGGTGCTTTTAACCTCTGTGCTCCACATCCCGTACCTAATAAGCATTTTAGCCAGCTATTGGCGAAAACATTACGTCGACCACACATACTATTCACTCCCAAATGGGTTCTAAACCTTGCAATGGGTGAAGCGGCTGTTTTACTGTTTGACAGTATTAGAGCAAAACCTAAAAAGCTAACCGAGCTAGGATTTCACTTCCAGTTTTCACACCTAGAACCTGCGTTGAAAAATATATTACAACATCGTGCTTAACCAAAACTGGCCTATATTTTTTGTGAATAGCAAGGTATACGATAATGACAAAAGCGATACTTATCAGTGGATAAACCGACGGTTGCATAAAGTAGCACAACCAACTTAATTGTCATTAATTCGTAACATTCATGTGACATGATACAACTCTGGATATCCCAGTTAATCCAATATAAAGCGTTACATGTGGTACGACGAATATGACATTACACCAATTAAATTGGCTCAGTGTCGGTGTTGCGCTGACACTATTTTTAATATTATAGACACCTTTGCTTGCCCTCTCTTTGAGAGATAAAAAACGCTACTTTAACGGTAGCGTTTTTCATTTGCCCTTGATATTCCAATTTTCACCCCTATTTCTAAGACTATAAACTTGATTATCGCAAGGAAAATATCATGCAATCACCTTACATCGTTGAGGTCAATCAGCACAACTTTCGAGAGGTGTTCGAACGCTCAGTTGAGACTCCTATTCTCTTTTATTTTTGGGCACCCATGAATCAAGAGAGCGTACAACTCATTCCTGAATTACAAAGCGTAGCGCAACAACACAGTGGCGCATTCACCTTGGCTATTCTCAACTGCCAACAAGAACAGCAAGTGGCAGCACAATTTGGTGTTCAAACCCTGCCAACAATCGCTCTATTTATTAATGGTCAAGCGGTCGACGGTTTAGCAGGTGCTCAGACCATAGAAACAGTGAATGCAATGTTAAGCAAACATTTGCCAAGCCACGATGAAGTTGCGCTACAGCAAGCCTTAACACTGATAGAGCAAACACAACATTCGCAAGCACTACCTTTGCTACTAAGTCTACCTGACGATATGAAAGCAAAAGCAGAGGTCAAACTGGCCCTCGCTGATGTGTTTTTGGAAACTCAGCAGTATGAAGCGGCAGAAACAGAACTGGAACGCATCCCACTAGAGTATCAAGATGGTTACTACAAAGGCTTAATCGCCAAACTGGAGCTGCACAAGCAAGCCGCTGACAGCCCAGAGATTCAAGCATTAGAAGAGATTTTTTCCGCTGAGCCAAACAACGCTCACATAGCAAGTGAGTTAGCGCTTCAATATCATCAAGTTAACCGTAATGAAGAAGCTCTCGAGCTGTTATGGTCATTTTTACAAAGCGACCTCAATTGCCTCGATGGCGGGCTCAAAAAAGTGTTTATGGACATTTTAAGTGCTCTTGGACAAGGAAATAGTGTGGCAAGTCTCTATCGCAGAAAGCTGTATTCACTATTATATTAATAATATCAAGCAATTAAACTGGAAACGTTCTGCTTTGATTGTTAAAAAACCAGTATCAAATCTCATTATTTCATTTGTTCCATATCGATAACTGATAGAGAATGATCAATAGCAAAGCTCAAACGTTGATGAGAATCGCTCCTATATCCAAATGACTTGGAGATACCGGCAGTCGGCAAGTGAGTTCATCCCTATGAGCACAATAAACTCTATGATTGGGGTGAACGAACTTAGCTAACACAGCGGCCGTTTCAATAGAGAAAGGAACATCAACATTAGGATTATTTAATACTTAAAAGGAACCGTTATGGCTATTGATTCACTCGTCGCCGTTGGCATATTTGTATTCGTCGTTATTTCATTTATCTTTTCTGCAGTGAAAACCGTTTCACAAGGGAGCAATTGGACAGTAGAGCGTTTTGGACGTTACACACACACCCTACGCCCCGGTTTAAATATCATTATTCCGTTCATTGATCGCGTCGGACAAAAAATTAATATGATGGAACAGGTGCTTGATATCCCAGCACAAGAAGTGATATCCAAAGATAACGCCAATGTTGTTATCGACGCGGTTTGCTTCGTGCAAGTGATTGATGCTGCGAAAGCCGCCTATGAAGTTAGCGAACTACAACACGCCATTCGCAACTTAACTCTAACCAATATGCGTACCGTACTGGGCTCGATGGAGCTGGATGAAATGCTCAGCCAGCGTGACATGATCAACACTAAATTGTTATCGATAGTCGATCAGGCGACTAACCCTTGGGGTGTAAAAGTCACTCGTATCGAAATTAAAGATGTACAACCACCAGCGGATTTAACCGCAGCGATGAATGCGCAAATGAAAGCGGAAAGAAATAAACGTGCTGAAGTGTTAGAAGCCGAAGGCGTACGTCAAGCACAAATTTTACGCGCCGAAGGCCAAAAGCAGTCTGAAATACTTAAAGCTGAAGGTGAAAAGCAGGCGGCTATTCTTCAAGCAGAAGCACGTGAACGCGCTGCCGAAGCGGAAGCTAAAGCGACAGAGATGGTTTCGAATGCGATTGCGCAAGGTGACATGCAAGCGGTTAACTACTTTATCGCTCAAGGATATACCGAAGCACTTAAAGCCATTGGTCAAGCAGAGAACAGCAAAATCATCATGCTGCCATTAGAAGCAACTGGGTTGATGGGTTCGGTTGCTGGCATTGCTGAAATGTTCAACCTGAAATCCTCACAAGATAAGTAGGCCTAACGTGATAGAGCTAATACAACAAATGAATTATTGGCACTGGCTCGCATTAGGCTTAGTGCTTGTTGCATTGGAACTGCTTGGAACTGCTGGGTATTTTCTTTGGTTAGGTATTTCCGCACTCATCGTTGGCCTTATCTTTGCGATGCTCCCCATCAGTTGGCAACTTCAGTGGATGGCTTTTGCAAGTTTATCACTCGTCACGACTTGGTTATGGTGGCGTAAACAATTTAAATCAGACCACGATGGTGACGAGACTCGTGATCTGAACCAGAAACAGAAACAGCTGATCGGACAAATAGCCCGTATTAAAGAGAGCGTTCAAGAAGGGGCAACTTTTCGATTACAGCTCGGCGATACGACGTGGACAGCAAAATGCCAGCAAAACCTAGAAGCCGATGTTGTGGTTAAAGTCGTAGATGTCGAAGGAATTGTGTTGATTGTTGAGCCTAGAGAGAGCCAGCCTCATTGAGTAAACATCAGTAAGAAAGTACATAAAAACCAAAAGTGATGAATTGCTTTTGGTTTTTTCATTTATGGGCAGCCCAATTGTAGTGTGTGCCTCCACAGCTCATTAGCTAATGAGCTCATTTTGACCCTGTAAATAATTCTGTGTAACTGTCGGGGTTACATGTATTGAGTGAGTCGGTCTTCGAACATAATCATAAAACGGTTTAGAGCTTGTCGCCAGTTTCTGATCGGCATCGTCCATTTCTTGGAAGCATCTCGGATAGCCAGGTAGATCACCTTTCTAGCTGATTCATCCGTTGGGAAGAGCTTGCGCTTCTTAATCGCTTTTCTAATAACGCTGTTGAGGGATTCAATGGCGTTAGTCGTGTAAATGGCTCGGCGAATATCCTCTGGGTAGTTAAACAGGGTGTTGAGGTTGTCCCAATGCGCCGTCCAAGAGCGACTGATTTGAGGATACTTACTATCCCATCGGTCAGAGAACTGCGCTAGAGCCAGCAGAGCCTCATCTTCTGTGGCTGATTGGTAGATTTTCTTCAGGTCAGTCGTCACCGCTTTATAGTCTTTCCAAGGGACGTACTTGACCGAGTTTCGCACCATGTGGACGATACAGAGCTGTATTTGCGTCTCTGGGAACGCAGTGTTGATGGCGTCAGGAAAGCCTTTTAGCCCGTCAACGCAAGCGATAAGGATGTCTTTTACCCCACGGTTTTGAAGCTCAGTCAGCACGTTAAGCCAGAATTTGGCACCTTCCGTTTCAGAGAGCCACATGCCGAGCAGCTCTTTTTGGCCTTCCATGTTGACGCCTAACGCAAGATAGACCGCTTTGTTGATGACTTGCTTGTCTTGACGCACCTTAACCACGATGCAATCGAGATAGACGATAGGGTAAATTTCGTCGAGAGGTCGCGACTGCCATTCAATCACTTGCTCAAGCACCGAGTCCGTTACTTTTGATATCAGCGTTGGCGAGACATCGGCATCATACATTTCCTTGAACGTTGCGACGATTTCACGTGTGGTCATGCCTTTCGCGTACAAGCTCAATATCTTGTCGTCCATGGATTGGAATCGAGTTTGGTGCTTGCGGACGAGTTGAGGTTCAAAGCTGGCTTCACGGTCGCGGGGAACGTCGATATCGATTTCTCCATCATCGGTGATGATTGACTTGCCCGAGTAGCCATTGCGGGAGTTGGAGCTGGTTCTAGATTGGTGTTTTTGATATCCAAGGTGCTCATCGAGTTCAGCGTTTAACGCCGTTTCAACGGTCACCTTGGTTAACATTTTGCGGAAGTCATCAAGATCAGATTCTGTCTTAATTGACTTTGCTGCTTCACGAGCAAAAGCTTCGAGTGCTTTCTTATCCATATTGTCCATCCTTAGCCTTTAAGGCTTAAGTTTAGACAGTTACACAGAATTCAGGACACTCTC
>NZ_CAWNIB010000063.1:0-7923 GCF_963874405.1 Vibrio sp. V08_P9A1T1 | reverse complement strand
TCCAGAATATCTAAATACGGGATATGGGCAGCACGATGTTCTTGTCTTTTCTTAAGTTCTATCTTGAGTCTTTCCAACTCTGACGTTGCAGGGCGTCGGCTTCTTCGGTTTGATTTGGCGATTAGATTGTGTTGATAAAGAGTATAGTAAGCTTCCTGTACGACAGAATCGTTAACATCTATATCAAAAACTGGCTTTGCTGCTTTAAGAACACTGCGAAGATATGAAATATCACCGGATACTGTTTGAGGACTGGTCCCTGCGTCATTACGATCTTTACAGTGCTGAACTAGGTTGGCAACGGTCAACTTGTTCGCTTGGATTTTTGCTAATTCTGTATCGATTAGCATGTTGAGACCGTAACGTTTTGAACGACCAATACTTTGCGCAATGTGAGGTTCATTTAAGTACATGATGATCAGTTCTCGAAGAGTGACTTCCGGGGATTTGCCTGGTAGGCCATGCGTTTCGAGTTTGGATACAAGCGCTGTGCCCCATGCTTTTGCGTCGGCTTTTTTCCCGAAAGTACGAGATTCACGATATACTACTTCATTACCTTTTTTTAATCGAACAACACATCTATATCGCAGCACCCCTTTGCTAGTTTTACGTTTCTCCAATGTAAAGCTGGCCATCTATGGTTCCTTGATAGTTGTTTGAATGCATGCCCCATATATTATGGGATACATATGGGGCACGCAATAGCGAAAAATGATTGAGAATAATTGAAAATGAATCGAGAACAGAAAATACATAATTCTTTGCAAAATATAGACTTGTCTAGTAATATTGATGTGTCAAAGAGTTGGAGATTTAGCGTGGCTCCCATGCTCGATTGGACAGATCGCCACTGCCGATATTTTCATCGCTTGCTGTCCTCGCAAACGTTACTGTACACCGAGATGGTCACGACAGGCGCGATCATTCATGGTAAAGGGGACTTCTTGGCTTACAACGAGGAGGAACACCCAGTAGCGTTACAATTGGGTGGTTCAAATCCACAAAATCTCGCTCATTGTGCCAAACTCGCCCAGCAGTATGGGTATGATGAAGTTAACCTCAATGTGGGTTGTCCGTCTGATCGCGTCCAGAATGGTCGTTTTGGTGCTTGTTTAATGGCTGAGCCGCAACTGGTGGCGGATTGCGTTGCAGCGATGAAATCAGTAGTTGATATTCCGGTAACCGTGAAGACGCGCATTGGTATTGATGACATGGATTCTTATGAATTTTTGACTGATTTTATTTCATTGGTATCAGAGAAAGGGGGCTGTGAACAGTTTACTATTCATGCGCGTAAGGCGTGGCTTAGTGGTTTGAGCCCAAAAGAGAACCGTGAAATACCGCCGTTAGATTACTCACGGGCATATCAGCTGAAAAAAGATTTCCCACATTTAGTCATTGCTGTGAATGGCGGTGTCAAAACCTTAGCTGAAGTCAGTGAGCATTTACAGCATCTTGATGGCGTAATGATTGGACGGGAAGCTTATCAAAGCCCTTATTTGTTGGCGGAAGTGGATCAGACCATTTTTGGTATGGATACGCCGATTAAAAAACGTTCTCAAATTATTGAAGAGATGTTTCCTTATATTGAACGTCAATTAGCTCAGGGGTCTTACCTTGGCCATATTACCCGCCATATGTTAGGTATGTTCCAAAATATGCCAGGTGCTCGTCAATGGCGACGTTATATCAGTGAGAATGCGCATAAGCCCGGTGCGGGAATTGAAGTCGTGCAAGCGGCATTAGCAAAAATTCCGAAAGAGTTGAATGTGTAAAAATTACCAACTTAAGTGGTGATTTTTACCAACAATAGAAAGGCTAAATGACTCGGTGTTATTTGGCTTTTTTTATTGAAATAAATATTGCTTTTCAAGTGCTTGATTGGCCAAGAAACTGTGATTTTTTTAGTCTTGACTTGAAATCAGAGGTGGTGATAACAAGTTGGCTCGATATCTGCTAGTGGTAAGAGAAACGGAGGAAAGCATCATGTTTGAACTTATTTTCTTATTGGTTTTTATTGCAACTTTATTGGCGACAGGCATCACTTTGGCGACTGTGTTTATTGCGACGGTCATGGGCTTCATAGTATTGGCATTACTAGGCATGATTGGAGTGATGTTTAAGCTACTACCTTGGATCATTGTGATTGTTTTGGGGGTCTGGTTCTTCCGTCATGTGGTGTACACCCCTCGCTAATGTGGCAGTCAACGAAACGTTAACTCACTTCAGGAATATGCTACTATCGCGTTCAATTAAGAACATGCATTAGTAGCGAATAAATAGGGAGCAATAGGGATGAATAAACCAATTTGGTTAGCGTTGGTCAGTGTGGCAATGATGATGTCAACCGCATCGGTTCAAGCAGAATCATTTTATCGTGGAGAAGTTGGCGCTGACATGTGGTGGGGCAGCACTAAAATCGACAATACTCGTCGTGATGATGTGAAGACACCTTCAATCCACGTTGCTTTTGAGCATCAGCTACCTTATTTGCCCAATGCGAGTATTCGTTATACTACGCTTGAGGCGGATTATGCATCCTTTGATAAGTACGACTATACCTTGTATTACAATCTGTTAGAGCGACAGTTAATGTCGTTCGATGCGGGTGTTACATTCACTCAATATAGTGGTTCTCAGTATCAAGCACCAGATAGCTTGAAGTACAGTTTTGATAAGACGACTTTTAACTGGTATGCCTATGCCACAATTAAAATTCCCAATACCCAAGTTGATGTGATTGGGCAGTTTGATTTTGGTGATAGTGGCGGAATTAAAAGCGCAGATGTACTAGCGGGTTTGCAGTATTCCATACCTATTCGTGCTGGTAATGTCGCATTGCGTGGCGGCTATCGTGTGATTGATCTTGAATTCACCGAACTTGACCCAAAAACGAAAAACTCATTTGTCTTTGTTGATGGTTGGTTCTTGGGGGCTGAATTTCAATTTTAAGTATCGATTCGATACTTACGCGCTAAATGCATTTTCCATAAAACGCTACCTCTACAAGGTGGCGTTTTTTATAACTGATAATTATATTATTGTGCAATTTCTTAGCAGAATAAGCAAAATGTACCATGCTTAATTCACGAGTGAATAATGTGAAAATGGTGTGGTGATGACGATTACCGAGTTAAGGGACTTGTATCGTGAGAACAAGCTTATCGAAGCCATTATTGAACCTTCTTTCCAAGAAGGGCATTGGATAGTCGAGTTTCGGCATTGCCGTGGTGGGTTCGTGCTATTAACCGATTCTCAGGGTGACGAATGCCAGTATACCGATCTGGATCTTGCCTCTAAATCGGCTATGGAGGTGGGTTTTAAGCAAGTTCGAGTCGAGTCTAAATGAGAGAATTAAGCGTAATGCCTACTTCCAAAAAGTTATAAAACATACTTATCTATTCTTTCTTGTTATTAAAGAGAGTGGTTAATCTATTGTCACGCAATGAATAGGGAAGTCGTGACCATGTCTTCAGGAAATACCATACCCCAAGAGCTAGCCAGTTTAGCTAGCCCACTCAATGACGCGCAACTGAACGGGTTGCAGCGTACTATTTCAGAACTTTCCCCGCAGCAGCTTGCTTGGGTTAGCGGATATTTTTGGGGCCTCAGTCAGTCTCAAGCATCAAGTATTTCTACTTCCAGCTCACAAGCAGCCACTTTAGTATCAATGGAGCCTGCGACTCAATTAACCATTATTTTCGCTTCTCAAACAGGCAATGCAAAAGGCCTTGCTGAAGGATTGGAAAGAGAAGCTCAGGCTGCCGGTATCGCGGTTCAATTATTCGATGCGAGTGATTACAAGGGCAAAGATCTTGCGAAAGAAACGCATGTTATTTTTGTTGCATCGACCAATGGCGAGGGCGAAGCCCCTGACAATGCATTAGCGCTGCATGAATTTTTACAATCCAAGAAAGCGCCGAAATTACCTCACTTGCAATATGGTGTGATTGGCTTAGGTGACTCCAGTTATGAATTTTTCTGCCAAACGGGTAAAGATTTTGATGCATTTTTAGAGCAGCTTGGTGCCAAACGTTTTATTGAGCGAGTGGATTGCGACGTTGATTACGAACATCAAGCCGCCGAGTGGAAAGCCAAAGCATTAGCAGTGGTAAAAGAAGCTTTTGCAAGTACGTCTACGCAAGTTGTGCAATTACCCGTGAGTCAAACCACGAGTCATCTATCTCAATACAGTAAGCAAAATCCTTACAGTGCGACTTTACTGACGAGTCAAAAAATTACTGGGCGAGATTCAGGAAAAGAGGTGCGCCACATTGAAATTGACTTGGGTGAGTCAGGTATAACGTATCAGTCTGGGGATGCGCTTGGAGTATGGTATGAAAACGATACAGAGTTAGTCAATGCCGTGTTATCTGCGACTGGGCTATCGGGTGTCGAAAGTGTTGACGTCGATGGCGAAAGTTTATCCATCCATAGTGCTTTAATGCATAAATATGAAATTACGGCTGCAAATCCTCAGATGGTGACCAAGTTTGCTGAGTTATCTGGTTGTACGAAACTGCTTGAGCTGGTGGAGGATAAAGAGAAGCTCAGATTGTACGCGAGCCATCATCAAGTGATTGATGTACTGCGAGAGAAACAAACTAAACTGACGGCCCAAGCGCTACTCTCTTTATTACGTCGTTTAACGCCGCGTCTTTATTCTATCGCATCAAGTCAAAGCGAAGTTGAAGATGAAGTGCATCTTACAGTCAGCATTGTTCAGTATACACACCAAGATGAGCACCGTTTTGGGGGAGCGTCCAGTTACCTTGGCCAGCGCTTAGAAGAGGGCGACAAGGTAAAGGTTTTCATTGAACACAATAATAATTTCAAACTACCGCAAGATGATAATGTGCCTATTATCATGATTGGTCCTGGCACCGGAATTGCGCCATTTCGTAGCTTTATTCAAGAGCGTGATAACCGTGAAGCAAAAGGAAAAAACTGGCTGTTTTTTGGTGATCGTACATTTACTCAAGATTTTCTCTATCAAGTTGAGTGGCAAAAATATCTGAAATCCGGTGTGCTGAGTCGTCTAGATGTGGCGTTTAGCCGTGATCAGCATGAGAAAGTCTACGTTCAGCATCGATTACTTGAACAATCCGAACTGGTTTGGCAATGGATTCAAAACGGTGCGTATCTTTATGTCTGTGGTGATGCAACGCACATGGCGAAAGATGTGCATGATGCACTAATTGTTATTGCACAGCAGCAAGGTGGGTTATCACGTGAACAGGCAGAGACATATATCAACGATCTGCGCAAAGCAAAACGTTATCAAAGGGATGTGTACTAATGAGCACCAAACAACAATCTAATCATCAAGAAGTATTAGGACAAGAGCTAGGCCCATTGTCAGATAACGAGCGCTTGAAACGTGAAAGTCACTTTTTACGTGGGACGATCGAGCAAGATCTGCAAGATCACATCACAGGTGGCTTTAGTGCTGACAACTTTCAGTTGATTCGCTTTCATGGCATGTATCAACAAGACGATCGCGATATTCGTAACGAACGTGCAAAACAAAAGTTAGAACCTCTGCACAATGTGATGTTACGTGCGCGCATGCCTGGCGGGATCATCACGCCGAAACAATGGCTAGCGATAGATAAATTTGCAACTGAGCACAGCCTATATGGCAGCATTCGTTTAACCACTCGCCAAACCTTTCAGTTTCACGGGGTATTGAAGCCTAATATTAAATTGATGCATCAAACGTTAAACAGCATTGGTATTGATTCGATTGCCACAGCGGGTGATGTGAACCGTAACGTACTGTGTACGTCCAATCCTGTGGAGTCTGAACTGCATCAGGAAGCTTACGAATGGGCGAAGAAGATTTCGGAACATCTGTTACCTAAAACGCGCGCTTATGCCGAAATTTGGTTGGATGGTGAAAAACTAGAAACTACAGATGAAGAGCCGATTTTAGGTAATAACTACTTACCGCGGAAGTTCAAAACGACAGTGGTTATTCCGCCCCAAAACGATGTGGATGTACATGCCAACGATTTAAACTTTGTTGCGATTGCCGAACAAGGTCGGTTAGTTGGTTTTAATGTGCTGGTGGGTGGCGGCCTAGCCATGACGCACGGTGATACTTCTACTTACCCGCGTCGTGCTGATGATTTCGGATTTATTCCTTTGGATAAAACCTTAGAAGTCGCCGCCGCTGTGGTTACGACTCAGCGTGATTGGGGAAACCGGTCTAATCGTAAAAATGCAAAAACTAAATACACACTCGACAGAGTGGGCGTCGATGTGTTCAAAGCCGAAGTTGAAAAGCGTGCTGGTATTGAGTTTGCGGTCAGCCGTCCTTACGAGCTTACAGAACGTGGTGATCGGATTGGGTGGATTGAAGGTATCGATGGTAAGCATCATTTAACACTTTTCATCGAAAATGGTCGTTTACTCGATTTCCCTGATAAACCGCTAAAGCGTGGTGTGGCAGAAATTGCTAAAATCCACCAAGGTGATTTTCGTATGACGGCCAATCAAAACCTCATCGTAGCGGGAGTACCTGCTGTACAAAAAGCTACGATTGAGCAGATTGCGCGTCAGCATGGTTTGATCAATGACAATGTGAGTGAGCAACGTAAAAATTCGATGGCGTGCGTCTCTTTCCCTACGTGCCCATTAGCTATGGCTGAAGCGGAACGTTTCCTCCCTCAATTTGTAACGGATGTAGAGACGATTCTACAAAAACATGCGTTACCTAAAGAAGAAAACATTATCTTACGTGTCACAGGTTGTCCGAACGGATGTGGCCGAGCCATGTTGGCTGAAATTGGTTTAGTTGGTAAAGCTCCCGGTCGCTACAACCTACATCTTGGCGGCAATAGAGCGGGCACTCGTGTGCCTAAAATGTATAAAGAAAACATTACCGATAAACAGATCCTAGAAGAAATTGACCATCTAGTCGGCCGCTGGGCGCTAGAGCGTCAATCCAATGAGGGTTTTGGCGATTTCACCATTCGCACCGGCATTATAGAAGAGGTGATCATCTCTAAGAGAGATTTCTATGCTTGAAGTACCAGTAGTTCCTAAATTGTCCGAGTTATTGGCGCTAACAAAAGTAGAGCAAACGTTACGCCTTGCCCCATTAAATGCTTATCTCGAAACGTTAACAGCACAGCAGCGGGTCATGTGGGCGATTGAGAATCTAGAAGGAACCCATGCGCTTTCTTCTAGCTTTGGCATTCAAGCCGCATTGATGCTGCATCTGGTTTCTAGCGTAAAAAGCGATATACCAGTGGTATTGACGGATACGGGCTATTTATTTCCTGAAACATATCAATTTATTGACCAGCTCACGGATCACCTGAATCTCAATCTGCATATCTTCAGCGCTACGATAAGTCCATCATGGCAGGAGGCGCGTTACGGTAAACTTTGGGAACAAGGCGTTACTGGCATTGAACAATACAATCACCTTAATAAAGTAGAACCGATGCGAAGAGCGTTAGATGAACTAGATATTGGTACTTGGTTTTCTGGCCTACGCCGAGAGCAATCACAATCGCGGGCGACATTACCTATTTTAGCGATTCAAAATGGTGTGTTTAAATTCCTACCTGTGATTGATTGGACAAATAAAGATGTACATTATTATCTGCAAGAAAATCACCTGCCGTATCATCCATTGTGGGAGCAAGGTTACCTTTCAGTTGGTGACACTCATACCACTCGTAAATGGGAACCGGGAATGAATGAAGAAGAAACGCGTTTCTTCGGCTTAAAAAGAGAGTGTGGTCTTCATGAAGAGAATAACTAAGGAGATGATGCAGGTATTTAATCTTCTATATAGTGTAAAAAAGAAATGAGTGAAACGGAAAAAGCGTCTGAAGGCGCTTTTTCTACGTTTGAAAAGATAAAAATTACAGCTAATGTGTATAACTCTGTGGGTAACATGTTTACTTG
>NZ_CAWNIB010000062.1:0-7982 GCF_963874405.1 Vibrio sp. V08_P9A1T1 | reverse complement strand
AACTTGTGGCGTTGATGAGCCAAGTGGCAAAGGTATCGTTGCCTGGACACCTTGCAGCCATTGAGCAAACGTGCTTTATTGAAATCAGTGACTGATTATTTTGGAATGTTTGCATTATGTGCCGTTGGCTCGCCTACCAAGGAACTCCTATCTACCTCGATCAACTGGTTTATCAACCGGAACACTCTCTCGTGCACCAAAGTTTAGAAGCGCGTAAAGCGGTCACCCGTGTCAACGCTGATGGGTTTGGGCTGGGTTGGTATACCGAACGCACTACACCCGGGCAGTTTCATGAAGTCTTACCCGCTTGGGGAGATGAAAACCTGCGATCCTTAACGCATCACATTCGTTCTCACCGTTTTATGGCGCATGTGCGTTCGTCCACCGGAACGCAGGTTTCCCGTTCTAACTGTCATCCGTTTATTTTGGATCACTGGATGTTTTTACATAACGGGCAAATTGGTGAGTTTGAAAAAGTGAAATTCGCCTTAGAACGGCAGCTACCGGAATCGCTATACGTCAAGCGTGTTGGGACAACGGATAGTGAATTGATTTTTTTATTGATGATGAGTAATGGGTTACGCAGTCAGCCAGTACAAGCCATTACGACCACGATTGGTCAAATTGCGCAGGCTTTGGCGGAGAAACAGATAGTCACACCTTTTAAAGCTTCGATTTGTATCTCTGATGGGCAAGATTTTTGGTTAGTGCGTTATAGCTCTGATGGTAATCCGCCGACCGTGTTTAGTAAAAGCGAAGGCGATAATATGGTGGTTGCGTCAGAACCCCTTGATAGTGAAAGTGGTTGGCAAATGATTGAGCCGCAAACCATTACTCATGTGATTGGCACTCAATGTACTGTGTATCCGATCACTTAGTTAGTGGTGGAAAAATTAGTAATGTATTGATATATAAGATCTATTGGTTAATCGATTGCTCTCTCATGAGAGCAATTCTTTTTTGAAGTAAGATCCTGGTTTCTGTGCATCAAGTTTCATTTTGTTGATGTGATTCTGATATAAATCGCGACTCATTCATTTCTATGATCTATAGAGAGTCGTTACTATGCGTATTGCTCCGGTTCCATCTATTCATTCCCCTCGTCCCAAACCTAATGCTTTGCTATTGGCATTATCGTTAGCAGGATTACCGTCTTTTTCTTATGCATCAGATGCCTGCCAGTTTAGCGATCTTACCCAAGCACAAGAGCCCATTTTAGCGATTAAAAATGCACAACCAGCCTGTTATAACTCGTGGTTTTATACCGATAGTAAAGCCATCTTGGGTCTATACAGTGAAAAGAATATAGACAGTATTAACCGAGCGCTGGCGTTAGAGGTTTCGCAATATCAAGGAACGGAAGCGCAAGCCAAATCTATTGCTAATTTGGGGGAGTTTATCCGTGCCGCTTATTATGTGCGCTATGGTGTAAAGCAAGAGTTTGGCGATTATTCGGATCAATTGAGCAATGTGATTGCGGATACGATCAACCAGTTTATGTTATCGCCTTATAGTTTGAGCTTAGGTCGTGAACAAGTGGCGGCCATGTCGAGCTTAACGTTAATGGTCGATAACGTGAAACGCCTACCTTCAACGATGGCGAATTTCATTGTGCTATTGGACGCCTTTAACCCACAAACGGCGCAAGATGTGCAGTTTGTTGATGGTTTAAATAACTTATTTCGATCCATGAGCGGCCATGCTTCGCGTGATGATTTTTATCAAGACATTGAAGCCCATCCAGAATATTTGGAGACACTGTATCGTTTTGCCACTGAGCATGATTGGGCGTTAGGAACCGATGCCGATTTCATTTTGTACAATGCGGTGCGTGAAACGGGGCGCTTACTGGTTAGCCCTTACCCAAACACCAAAACTCGAGTCATTGCGATTTTAGAAAAAGTATTGGAGCGTTACCCGCTGGGTGGACGTAGCGATAAACTCTGGATTGCTTCGGTTGAAATGCTTTCTTACTACGCGCCAGAGACATTGGAAGCGCTTAATTTAACGCAAGCTAAGCAGCAACTTGAACAGCGTATCATGCCAAATCACCATCAATGTGATGGGCCTGCTATTATCCGCTCGCAAGGCTTAACACCTCAGCAAGCAGAGCAAGCGTGTGGCATTTTGAATGAGAAAGAAGCCGACTTCCATGCCGTCGCGAATACCGGTTTCACGCCCGTGGCCGATGATCTCAATCAACAAGTGGAAGTGGTGGTATTTGATAGCAACGAAAGTTATGTCAGTTATTCCAACTTCTTGTTTGGCAATACTACCAACAACGGCGGGCAATACCTTGAAGGCAACCCGGCTGATGCCAACAACACAGCGCGCTTTGTCGCTTATCGATATGCGCAGGATGAGGCGTTGTCTATTCTCAATTTAGAGCATGAATATGTGCATTATTTGGACGGACGCTACAATCAATACGGTTCGTTTTCTCTCAATTTAAGTGAAGGCCATATCGTATGGTGGTTGGAAGGCTTCGCTGAATACATGCACTATAAAAAAGGCTATCAAGCGGCGATAGACTTAATTGCTGAGAAAAAACTGAGCCTCACGCAAGTACTGGCCACTACTTATCAAAATGACACCAATCAAATTTATCGCTGGGGCTATTTAGCGGTTCGTTTTATGCTGGAAAAGCATCCCAATGAAGTGGATCAACTGCTAGCGCTATCACGTAGTGGTGATTTCAAAGCATGGGCTGAGCAAGTGAAACGGATCGGCAAAAGCCTAGACAGCGAATTTTCAACTTGGTTAGACACTTTGACAACGGACAGTGGTAATCCAGACGATCCGACTGTGCCGCCAATTCAACCAGAAGACACGATGAATCATTTAGCGTTAGGGCAAAGTGTTACCTTGTCGGGTGAGCAGTACAGTGAACAACTCTATTATATTGATGTTCCAGATAATGTCAGTGAATTGTCGATTAATATTAGCGGTGATGGTGACGCCGATCTTTATTTAAGTTATGAAAAAATTGCGCATTATTATGATTATCAAATAACAAATTTTGAACTGCATAGTAATGAAACAATTGCACTAGAAAAACAAGCCAATGGTACCGTTTTACCGGGTCGCTATTATTTTAGTATTACGGGTAGAGAAGCTTACCAGCGTGTTGAATTAAATACGAAAGTAAGTTACGCCATTACCGATAATACGCAAAAGCCTAGTGATGATTTAGCACCTGTTGTTCTCGAAAATCGTCAGCCAATGACGTTGGGTATTCATCAAACTCGCTATGCAGCGATTTATGTACCAGAGGGAATGAACAGTGTCAAAGTTTGGCTCCAGCCTATTGATGAGATGGCAGCCCACAATGTTGATCTTTATGCAGAAAGCGAGCACTGGCCTACATTGACTCATTTTGACCAAGCGTCTAAACGTGCTGATAGCTATGAGTATATTGAACTGCCAGTAACGCAAGCGGGCTATGTTCATTTCATGCTTAATGCACAGCAAGCCAATAGCCAAGTTGAGCTCTATGCAACTTATGAATAATTAATGAATAAAAAGAAGTGTAAAAGCACTTCTTTTTATTAAAATCATATAATTAGCCAGAAAAGTAATAGCTACATTAACATTATGTAATTTAATCTTTACTTAATAATAATTTGATCTTGTGGGAAGAATATAAATTAACACTCTATTTATTTCTTGAAAGAATAGCATTCGGTGATATTGTGTTTTTATGTAGAGTTATTACTCTATGTTGTAATTAAAAATATTAAGGGTTCATTATGAGATATATAACACCCGTTTCATTACTGCTTGTGGCCACTATTATGGGGTGCAACTCAGAAGAAGCGACAACCAGTAGCACCAGTCAATCCAATGCTGATGCGATTGCACAGCAAAAAAGAGCGTTAGCACTGCAACTGAGTGAAAGTTACGCCGAGCTTGAAACCACACTTAAAACTGAAATCAGCGCGCAAAACCTATCCATTTCTGTTTCCACTTTGTTTGAAGAGCAGCCTGATTCCGATTTTAGTCAACAGATGGTTGTAGCAGACGCGCAAATTCGTTCAATGAAAGGCATTGAGGATTTTACTGAGCAATTGCTGCAACTGCGTATTGCCGATGCGTCGATGATTAAAGAGTGGCAAGAAGGGCAAAGCCCGTTGTTTGCTTTTGAGCCCAAAGGTAATGATGCGTCTTGGCAATATATTGAAGCGTTTGATGTGTACGGACAGGTGCATCAACTGGACGTATATCAAATGCCAGATGTACCCGTTTTCGTGGTTGATAGTAATAGCGAAGTGGAATTGCGCGCAGGCTTACAAGCAATGCGTGCACAGATGAACGCATTGGGTCAATCGACCACATTGACCACAGTAGAAAGTGGTAGCGTCGCCGCGCAAGCGATGGCCCGCAGCAGCGATAATAGCGCTGAGCCTATTTCCACCACAGTACTGAAAAAAATTCGTTTAGCGGATGACAAAGAACCGTGGATCTCTGGAGCGGCTGAAATTTATGCGATTGTTACAGGCATCAATCCAAGCCGAGATGAGCCGACCATTGACTTAGTTGAAATGCCTTATTTGGATTACGACAAGCAAGATTACTTCCCAAATCAAGTGATGATCCAATGGTCTCGTTACCGTTGGGGCGCAGCCGATCTTATCTTGATGGAGCAAGATGATGGTACCGATTATAAGGAGCTGGCTAAATTACTCGTCAAAGTAGCGGAAGAAGTACTGAAGCTTATCCCTGATCCAGAAGTGCAGGCGTATGCGATTATTCCGCAAATCACGGGCAAGATCATTGATGCGATTCCCGATGGTTTACTGGTCAACGACGACGATTATGTCGATGTCTTTTACACCTTGATGCAAGACACCAGTTATGTTGATCATCCTGGAGCGAGTGGTAACGCAGTGGCCACTTTTGAGCCTTTGACGATTAACCCGACACGTCCATAACATTTCTCTCCCCCTAGAAAGCGAGCGCGAATCTCTTATTAGCGCTCGCTTTTTCATCATTCTTGCTGCTTCTGATCATCATGGCTGATTTTGATGTGAATAGGGTTGCTTGAACGACGGTCAACGATTATATTACCCGAACTTAATGCGAATGCTTATCAAAATCTGTCGCAGTTATTTTAAATGGGAACCTATATGAAATCGTTGTTTAGTTTGGCAGCACTTGGCTTGCTTACCTCTTTTACTCTCAGTGCTAAAACCGTTTCTGTGGATCATCAACTCGGTACCACGACGATCGAGCAAAATCCGCAACGTGTGGTTGTCATTGGTTTGGGTGCGTTAGATACGTTAGATCGCTTTGGTATTGAACCTGTCGCGGTATCGAAAGTGACTGAACTGCCGAATTATTTAGCGAAGTACAACAGCGATACATACGCACCTGCCGGTTCTTTATTTGAGCCTGATTTCGAAACCATTTATATGCAAAAACCGGATGTGATTGTGATTGGGCCGCGCGCCGCAACCAGTTATGACGAGCTATCTAAAATTGCACCAACTATCGTTTTTGCAGCCGATGCAAGCCAAGGCTACTGGCAGAGTACACAGCAGCAGTGGCGTAATCTAGGCAAAGTCTTTGCTATTGAAGATCAAGTGGAAGCCAAAATTGAAGATTTAGATAAGCAGTTTCAAGCACTTCGTAGCTTTAACCAGAACAACCAAATCGATGCGCTCACAGTGATGAGCTCTGGCGGTAACATTACCGCTTTTGGGCCTGAATCACGTTTCTCGGCGGTGTATAAAGATTTTGGATTCAAAACGACCGTCGATAGCATCAAAGCGACACGCCATGGCGATCTAATCTCTTATGAATTTATTCGCGAACATGATCCTAAAACCTTATTGATCATTGATCGCGATACGTTGGTCAACAAAGGGCAAAGTCACACTCGCCAAGAGTTTGAAAATGACCTGATCAAAGCGACGGCAGCCTACAAAAATAAAAGTATGGCCTTTTTAGACCTTAATGCTTGGTACCTATCCATTTCTGGTGTGACTGCTACCGAGCAGATGATCAGCGACGTTAGAAATGCTGTACACATTCACTAATTTGCCACAAACAAGCTGAGGTTAGCTTTGAAAAAGTTATTGCTTGCTTTGTTGGTAGTCAGCCTATCTTCACTGTTTGTGGGGGTAGGCAATCTATCACTAATGGCATTACTGCAAGGGGATGCCCATGCTTGGCAACTGCTCTTTACCAGTCGTTTGCCACGTTTGTTGGCGATTGTTTTAGCCGGGGCAGGGCTCAGTATCGCGGGTCTTATTATGCAGCAAATCAGTCAAAACCGATTTGCCGCGCCTTCTACCTCCGGTACCATTGAATGCGCCATGCTGGGCTATGTGTTGAGCTTAGTCTTTTTTGGTCACGGTGAAAGCTTGTGGCTTATTTTCTCGGTTTCGATTGCGGGCACTTTGCTGTTTGTACAACTGATTCAGCGCGTGCAGTTTAAAAATGCCATTTTTGTCCCTTTGATCGGCATTATTTTTGGTAATGTGGTGGAATCCGCCGCCTCCTTCATCGCTTACAAATACGATGCGATACAAAACCTTTCTAGCTGGACGGTAGCCAATTTTGCCAATTTGCTGAAAGGGGATTTCGAACTGCTCTATATTGCGATTCCGGTTGCCCTCTTTAGCTATTTGTATGCGGCGCGAATTTCGGCCGTCGGCATGGGTAAAGATTTTGCTGTGAACTTAGGGCTTAACTATCAGCAAGTGCTGGTGATTGGCGTTTGTTTGGTGTCGGTGATGTCTGCGACGGTTGTGATGATTGTCGGTCAACTGCCTTTTTTAGGGTTGATTGTGCCTAATTTAGTCAGCCACTATTACGGCGACAACTTACGCAAAAATATCCCTCGTACGGCCATTTTCGGTGCGTTATTGGTGCTGCTATGTGATTTGGGCGGCCGTTTGATTATTTTCCCCTATGAAGTGCCGATTTCGATGATCATCAGTATTCTCGGTGGCAGTGTATTTATTGTGTTGCTGTTGCGAGGACAACGCCATGGGTAAGTCTGTATGTGCGAGCATCACTTTGCGTGATCATAGCAAACTGTGGTTACTGGTTTTGGCTTCTCTGCTTTTTGCTGGGTTATTTATTGGTGTTGGATTGAACGCCGACAACTATCATTATTTTCTTTCTCGTCGTGTACCCAAAGTATTGGCGATGGTGTTAGCGGGTATTGCCATTGCGCAGTCCTCTCTAGCGTTTCAAACCATTACCCACAACCGAATTTTAACGCCCAGCATCATGGGGTTTGATTCACTTTACCTGTTCGTGCAGGTGCTAGTGGTGACTCTTTTTGGTGGCCTAAGTAGCTACGCGCTCAATGCTTATCTCAATTTTTCGTTGTCCGTTGCTGCCATGTTGCTGTTTTCTAGTTTGTTATTCGCTTTTTATTTTCGTAAGCAGCAGAGTAACTTAATGGTGTTGTTGTTATTAGGAGTCATTCTGGGGCAACTGTTTTCCAGCATTTCCTCTTTTTTGATCATGCTGATGGATCCGAATGATTTTTCATCGGTACAGTCCAATATGTTTGCGAGCTTCAACAACGTGAAAGTGGAACTTGTGTATTGGGTAACACCATTACTACTGCTGGTTTGCTTTGGCCTGTTTCGCCTGCATCGCGTGTTGGATGTTTTATGGTTGGATAACGATAACGCGGTCAGTTTAGGGGTGGATGTACGCCGAGTGACGCACCATGTATTGATGCTTAGTGCGGTATTAATTGCTATTTCTACGGCTTTAGTTGGGCCCGTGATGTTTTTTGGCTTATTGGTCACCAACTTAACGCGCGAGTGGTTTCGTTCATACCAACACCGAACCTTATTGATTGGTTGTTCCGCGATGGCGGTGTGTGCATTGCTTTCTGGTCAATGGGTGGTTGAAAAAGTATTCCAGTTTGAAACAACGCTGAGTGTGGTGATCAATTTCATCGGAGGTCTCTATTTTCTCTCCCTCCTTTTACGTAATAAAATGGTTTAATTTCATAT